>NZ_DASWTD010000451.1:0-5392 GCF_036402335.1 Sphingopyxis sp.
GAAGATGCGGTCAAGCTATTGGACGGTGCCAGCGGCCGAGGTGGGTAGATTCGCGACCAACTATATGATCATGGGCGACAAACATTCGCCTCTCGACCCGGCTGCGACGTCGCCCTTCCTGAACCCGCCGAGCTTTCCTTACGGCGGGGCCGGACTTGTCATGTCGGCGCGCGACTATGATCGCTTTTTGCATATGCTGCAAAGCTACGGCCAACTCGACGGCGTCCGCGTCATGAAGACGGCGACGGCCAAGCTTGCGATGTCCGACCTGCTGCCCGAGGGGGTCGAATTTACGGGTACCGAGGGGCCGACCGGCGCAAAGCTGGGTTTTGGCGCAGGCGGATTCGTCGTCAAGGCGAGTGCCGATCCGATGATCGCCGGTGCCTATGGCTGGGGAGGCGCCGCCGGAACGGTCGCGTGGGTCAATCCGGTCAGCAAGGTGCGGGGCGCGATCATGGTCAATTATTTCCCCGGTGAGAAATGGCCGATCCGTGATGAGACGCTCAAGGCGTTGACCTCCGACATGACGCGATATGGTTTGAAGCGATAGAACAGAGTTTTCACTCCGAAAGAACGAGCAGCCGGGGTAACCGCTTAACGCTCCGGCGCGGTAGCAGATGGTAAGTCCAGTGCAGGATATCCTTGATCCGATGTTTCGCGGCGCCGCAACGGCGCTGTTCGGCCTGTGGATAGCGGTCCTTTGGCGCGACTATCGCAACCTCCTGTCGGCGCGCGTCGCGATCGCGATGAACTTCGCGATCATCGCCTATCTGCTGGCACCGGCTTTTCGTCCTGCTTCGCCGTTCAGCTTTCCCTTTGTGCTGTTCGACGCGTTGCCCCTGGCGGTGCCGGCGCTCTTTTGGCTTTTTGCACGGCTCTGGTTTGACGACCGACAGTGTATCGACTGGCGCGACGGGTTGCTGATGGCCATCTTTGCCGTGCTGCTACTCGCGCAGGTTGCGGCGATCGTAACGACGGGGTGGTTTAGCTGGGAGATCTGGCTGCTCGTGCGCGGAGGGATGCTGGGTTTCGCGCTCGGCGGGATATGGATCGCATGGCGGGGGCGCGCCGCCGACCTGATCGAGGAGCGGCGCAGTTTTCGTCTCGCGGTAGTCGGGGCGATTGGTGGCTTCATCGCGTGGATCACCTTTTTCGAAACCTTTCCGAATAGCGACGGGCATTATGGCTGGGGCCAGATCGCAATGCCCCCGGCAATCCTGATCGCGACCTTCATTGTGTCGGTGGCGCTCTATCGTTTCCGTTCGGCAGAGCTGTTTGCAGCGCCCGATGCTCCGCCGCCGCAGGTGAAGCCCCCAGTCACGCCATCGCCGCTCGCGCGACGGCTGCAGGCGGTGATGGCCGAGGAGCGCGCTTATCGCGCCGAGGGTTTTTCGATCGCAGCACTGGCGGCGCGGCTCGGCGAGCCTGAGTATCGCATCCGCCGGGCCATCAACGGCGAGATGGGATTCCGTAACTTCACTGCCTTCCTGAACAGCTTTCGCCTCGACGAAGTGCGCGCCGCGCTCTCCGATCCGGCGCAGCAGAGCGTGCCGATCCTGACCATCGCGATCGACGCGGGCTTTGGCTCGCTCGGCCCCTTCAATCGCGCCTTTCGCGACGCAGAGGGAATGACTCCGAGCGAGTATCGCGCGGAGCAGCTGATCGATTCCAGAATCGGCTAGCCGATTTTCGATATTGCGGAGCCGGGCAAGCGCAAACCTGCTCGGAGGCGGCATCCCTCTCGAAAAGGATGCCCGCATGATCCTCGATTTCCCGCCGCTCGCCATCCTTATCGAAAAGGGGCCGGGCATGTTCGTCGTCGACTTTTCCCGCTATTTCATCGTGGCGGCGATTACCAGCGCGGTCGTTTGGTGGCTGCGCCGAGGCCGGCTGGCGACGCGCAAGATTCAGGCGCGCGAGGCGACCACGGCCGATATGCGCCGCGAGTTTTTTCAGTCGATGCGCTCGATCGGCGTCTATATCGTCCTGGGGCTTTTCTTCCTGTGGGCTTTCGGGAGCGTGGGGCTTTACCAATTCAACGGCAGCCATGGCATCGCCACCGACCTGGCGTTGCTCGCGGCGACGATCGTCGCGCACGACGCTTATTTCTATTGGGCGCACCGCACGATGCACCACCCGAGGCTGTTCAAATTCTTCCACCGCGCGCATCACCGCTCGGTGACCCCGACAGCGTGGGCGATTTACAGCTTTGCCATTCCCGAATCGATCGTGATGTTCGCTTTCGTTCCGCTGTGGCTGATCATGGTCCCGGCGCCGATCTGGGTCATGTTCCTGTGGGCCAATTTCCAGCTCGTGCGCAACGCGATGGGGCATGCCGGTTTCGAACTCCACCCCCGCTGGTGGCTGTCATCGCCGCTGACGCGCTGGATCAACACGACGACGCACCACGACCTGCATCACAGCGGCAGCTTCAACAAGAATTACGGACTGTATTTTACATGGTGGGACAAATTGATGGGAACCGAGCATCCCCGCTATGCCGAACGCTTCGCCGAAGTGGTTGCCGACCGCAGCGTCGCCCCCGTACCTGAGCCCGTGATCCTGGACGGTGAAACATCGCCCGCCACAGCCTAGCTCGCCACGAAGACGCGGCCTCAGAATCTCTTTCGGACCGTCAACCGTATCACGCGGCCAAGCGGATCGACTTCATCGTGCGTATACCCCGCAGGGACGCTGCCATCGTCCAAGGTGACCCGGCGGTAGCCGTTGAAGAGATTCTGGATATCGAATGAAAGTTTGAGATCGTTGATCAGCGCTCCCTTCTCTACGGGTCCGAACAGTTGATCGGGTTCAAAAAACATCGAAAGGTTGAAAGCCATCGGCGGTTTGAAATGGAAGGTTCGATCAGCGCTGCGTACTGCAGCCGCGCTGCTCCAGTTTCCATTGAGGTTCGCGCCGACGCCACGTTTACCTACCGTGATCTGCAACAACAGATTGTGACGCGATTGACCGCTGTCGGTCAATCGGTCGACGCTCGGAATGCCGGCGCGGGTTCGCAGATCGTTCTTCAACCGCATACTATGGTTGAGCGAGACAGATATTTGCAGCGGGTCGGCAAGCGCCATTTCCTTTACCGCCTTCGCATCGTTTCGTCCGGAGAGGCGGAGAGAGATGCCGGAGGTCAATGTCGCATCGGTTTCACGGGCAAGGTTGATCGCGCGGGCATCTACGGCGACCAGCCGTCCTTCGGCGTCGCGCGTCACCCTTTCGGGAAAGGCCGCCTCGATGACGGGGGTGAGTTCGGGGAAGGCGGAAATTGCCCCTTTCGCGACCGACTGCCGGTAGCCGACGCTCAGCGTCAGGACCTGGTCATTGAAAGGCCGCACATTGGCATCGAAGGAAAGGCTTTGCATGCTGCCGCCGCGAAGATCGGGATTCCCGCCCGTAATCCAGACCGGCTCGGCAATCTCCCCCCGCCGATAGTCGAAAATCCGGTTGATCCTGGTCACGATCGGGCCGTTGAGCAATACGAATGTGGGCGATATCTCGACATAATCCAACGATCCTCGAAACTGCACAATCGGCAAGGGCGACCAGTTCAGGCCGCCGTTGAACTGCTTTTGCAGCGGAGCATTGGCCATCGTCTGACCACTCATCGACAGATCGAGCGAAATATCTCCCAAAGGGCCGATCTCCGCCACGCCGCGTTGCGAGATCGGTACGCCCAGCGATATCTGTCCATCCGCCTGCTGTCGCTTCGACACGGATCGCGTGGCGGGATCTTCGCCATTATCGTTTTGCCGTCTTTCGGAACGGTTCCGGCTGGCGTTCAGCGAAATGTTCAGCGACAGGGGGCCGGCCGGCAGATTGAGGATGTTCTTCTGTGCCTGAATCCGTCCGATCAGATTTTCGCTGTTCGAACGGTTGCGGGTCACGAGCAACAGGCTGGCATCCCATATCCCATAGGGGTTGAAATCTGGGTCGCCCGCATCGATCAATCGCTGGACACGGTCGACGTCAACGCCCCGTTCGAGCAGGTTGTTGTTCCAGTTGCGCGAATAATTGACGCCCGCACTTGTTTGCCAGCCCGCGATCACGCCATTCACGGTCAGCGATCCGCCAAAGGACTTCGAACTATTTTCGGCGCGCAGCGCGCGTTCGCCGGCGAACGGGCGCGTCAGCATGACATCGCGCGCAAAGGGCGTCCACCGACTGCCCGCCGGGATAACCACCGAGGCCATCGGCAGCCCGCTCAATCCGTCGCTGCTGCTGCGGTTCGCGTTGAGATTCAGCGAAACCGAGAAATCACCCATTGGCC
Organism: Sphingopyxis sp.; assembly: GCF_036402335.1. GTDB lineage: Bacteria > Pseudomonadota > Alphaproteobacteria > Sphingomonadales > Sphingomonadaceae > Sphingopyxis. The sequence goes on from NZ_DASWTD010000451.1 coordinate 4,280, forward strand.
GGGTGATGCCGATATTGAGCGACATGTTGCGCCGCGCCGACAGGAAGTCGTCATAAGCATCGGGATCAAGCGCGTGTCTATTGTTCGCGGTGGCAGCGAAATCGGCGAGCGTCGGCACCTCGGACAAGGCGCCGGGCGGGATCGCCGCGACCGTTACCGGCGCCCCGGCGATCCCGCTGAGCAACGGGTCGATTTCGCCGCCATCGATAGCGGAAATAAAGCCGGTGCCGTCGAACACGCCCGCCCGCGGCGGCACATTCCGGGCAGTTTTTCGCAGGGCACTGTCGCTGCCGATGCGGGCATTGATGTTCCAGCGGGTGTCGCCACTGATCGCTGTCTGGCCGGCGGACAGGCTGACGCCATATTGCCCCCCTGCGGTTGCCCAGTTCGCGCCGGCGTCGGCATTCAGCATGGAAAATTTCTTCTTGAGGACGAGGTTGACCACGCGCCGTCCAGGGGCTTCTCCATATTGCGCCGCCGCCTCGGGCTTCAGCACCGCCAGCCGCTGAAGCGCCTCCGTGGGGTAGGACAGGATCGACTGATCGAAGCCCGCCGGCTTGCCGTTGATCAGAATGACGGGCTGATCGCCGCTGCTGTTGAGGAGCGGCGCCAGCCGGATCAGCAATTCCTCGATGCTGTCGGACCCATGGCTGGCGATTTCGTCTTCGCCGAGTTCGCTCTCGGCGGCTACCTTGGCTTCGCCATAACGGTCGGCGGTGACGACGATTTCATCGTCGGGCGCGTCATCGTCAGGCGAGGCGGCCTCTTGCGACGCCGCCACTGCATCGTCATCACCCTTGTTCGTGTGGGCGTTGGCTACCGGGCAGAACCACGCGGGAAGCGCGGCGAAAGAAAAAATGGCGAGGCGGATCCGTCTCATAAGGGCGCGCCAGCATCTTTCAGTTGTACGCACCTCCCAAAAATGGCCCCTGCTCCGCATCTGAACAGGCCGCTGCAAGCAATAGCGACAGCATTGCGAAGCAGGAAACCCGTCTGTCGAATCATTTGTAGCGGTTGCAATCCAATGCTTATCCCAAAACAGAAAAGTTAAGCGTGTTTTTCATCCTGTGTTCGCGGTTCACGCCGACCCTGGTGCGCGCATCAAGTCGTAAC
>NZ_DASWTD010000452.1:0-2326 GCF_036402335.1 Sphingopyxis sp.
TGAAACCCCTTGTGTGGATCGCCGAAGCTGCGGCCGATGCAAACACGCCGGCGCTGTTGCGCGCCCTGCTGGTGCCGCTGGCAGAAGCAGGCGGCGTGCTCGAAAGGCGTGCGATCGACCAGCCGCTTGCCGCGCTCGACAAGGCCGCCCGGCACCAGGCGCGGCGGCTGGGGCTCGTCATCGGGACGCTCGACATCTTCCACCCGCAACTGCTCAGGCCCGAGGCGATGCGCTGGCGTGCCGCGCTGATGGCCGCGCGCGGTGGCGCGCCAATGCCCGTGCTGCCGCCGCCCGGTGCCGCAATGCTTGCAACACCCTCGGCGCTGCCCGATTTCCGGACGCTCGGGCGGCAGGCGTTGCGCGTCGACCTTGCCGAGCGCATCGCGCGCGCGGCGCACGACGCGCGTGACGGACGACGCCCCTTCACCCCCGATCCCTCGCTCGCGGTTTCGCTGGGGCTGAGCGCGGATTCGCTCGCACGGTTGATGCGCCAGCTCGGCTTCGAGCCCAAAGCGGACGGCTGGGCGTGGCGCGGGCGCATCCGGCGGCGCGAGGTCGAGCAAGTCCGTGCCGATGGCCATTTTGCGGAGCTCGCGGAGCTGGTTGCCGCCAATGGCCGCTGACGCACCCGACGGCACGCAGCGGATCGATCGCTTCCTGTGGTTCGCGCGGCTCGCGAAGACGCGCGGCGTGGCGCAGGCACTGTGCGAGCAGGGTCATATCCGGCTCGACGGACGCCGCATCGGCCGCGCGCATGTTGCGGTCCGGCCGGGAAATGTGCTGAGCCTGATGGCGCATGGCAGGGTCCGTGTGCTGCGCATCGAGCGGTTGCCGACCCGCCGGGGCCCCGCGAGCGAGGCCGCGACGCTCTACCGCGAGATTAGCCCCGCGACACCCGCGGAAACGGATGATTGACGGCGGCCGGGCGCGGGAATAGCAGGATCGGGTACAGGAGGATTGTTCCCAATGACCTATGTCGTCACCGATGCCTGCATCCGCTGCAAGTACATGGATTGCGTAGAGGTGTGCCCCGTCGACTGTTTCTACGAGGGCGAGAACATGCTGGTGATCAATCCGAGCGAGTGCATCGACTGCGGTGTTTGCGAGCCCGAATGCCCCGCCGAGGCGATCCTGCCCGACACCGAGAGCGGGCTGGAAAAGTGGCTCGAGCTCAACACCAAGTTCAGCGCCGAATGGCCGAACATCACGGTCAAGAAGGACAGCCCCGCGGACGCCGACGAATTCAAGGGCGTCGAGAACAAGTTCGAGACGCTCTTCTCGCCCGAACCCGGCGAGGGCGACTGATCCCAGTTCAGACCGATCCAGTCGGGGCGGGACTTTCCCGCCCCTTCTTTTTGCCCCCTTGAATCCCTTTCGCAGCGCGCCGATGTAGAACGGCAGAGGGGCCAGCCCGCCGGATTCTCCGGTGCGGCATCCCGATAATGAAGGACGAATTCCCAATGATCGATCCGCTGAGTGCGCTGGTACCCGTAGTCGTCGAACAGACGAGCCGCGGCGAACGCAGCTTTGACATTTTCTCCCGCCTGCTGCGCGAACGGATCGTCTTCGTCACCGGCGAGGTCGAGGACCAGATGGCCTCGCTGATCGTCGCCCAGCTCTTGTTCCTCGAATCGGAGAATCCGAAGAAGGACATCTACATGTACATCAACTCGCCGGGCGGCGTCGTCACGGCGGGCATGGCGATCCACGACACGATGCAATATATCCGCCCGCGCGTCGGCACGGTGTGCATCGGCCAGGCGGCATCGATGGGCAGCTTCCTGCTCGCCGCGGGCGAACCCGGCATGCGTGTCGCGCTGTCGAACGCCCGGGTGATGGTCCACCAGCCATCGGGCGGTGCGCGCGGCATGGCGTCGGACATCGAAATCCAGGCCAAGGAAATCCTGCGCATCCGCAAGCGGATGAACGACCTGTACGTCAAATATACCGGCAAGTCGCTGAAAGAGATCGAGAAAGCGATGGACCGCGACACGTTCCTCGAAGCCGACGAAGCCAAGGAATTCGGCCTCGTCGACCAGGTGTTCGACCGCCGTCCGGGCCTTCCCGGCGACGACGCGCCGAAGGATGTGAGCGAAGGTCCGACGCCCTGACTATGACGTCCCGAAACGGACCGGTAACCGCGTTTCTTGACGCCCGCTTCGCCGTCTGGCGCTACGCGGGACATTGTACCCGTGTCACCCAATTGCCATATTGTAATTGGGTGACCGCGGACTAGGATAAAGACGGCGGTGCCCTTTTGGCGCAGCCAGAGGAAGATTTATGACGAAATTGAGCGGCTCCGACAGCAAGAGCACATTATATTGCT
>NZ_DASWTD010000453.1:0-2458 GCF_036402335.1 Sphingopyxis sp.
AAGTCTTTTCTCGCTCTCCATTTCCTATTTCGTCATCGGGCTGGAAATCCAGTCGAGGAGACTAGCCGACGGGCAGCAGCAGGCTTGCGTCGCCATAGCTGTAGAAGCGATATTCGCTTTCGATGGCATGGGCATAGGCCGCCTGCATCGTCTCCAGTCCCATCAGCGCGCTGACCAACATGAACAGCGTCGAACGCGGCAGGTGGAAATTGGTCATCAGCCCGTCGATCGCCTTGAAGCGGTAGCCCGGGGTGATGAAGATCGCGGTGTCGCCGGCGAATGCCGCGATCGTGCCGTCGTCCTTCGCCGCACTTTCCAGCAGGCGCAGGCTGGTCGTGCCAACCGCGATCACGCGGCCGCCGCCGGCGCGCACCGCGTTGAGGCGCGCGGCGGTGTCGGCCTCGATCCGCCCCCATTCGGCGTGCATGACATGGTCCTCGGTGTCGTCGGCCTTGACCGGCAGGAAAGTGCCGGCGCCGACGTGCAGCGTCAGCGTCTCGGTCGCGATGCCCGCCTTTGCGAGCGTGTCCAGCAGGCCGGGCGTGAAGTGCAGCGCGGCGGTCGGCGCCGCGACCGCGCCATCCTCGCGCGCGAACATCGTCTGGTAATCGGCACGGTCGTCCTCGTCGGTCGCGCGCTTGCCCGCGATATAGGGCGGCAACGGCATCGTGCCGGCGCGTTCGAGCAACACTTCGACCGGCTCGTCGCCGGCGAAGGCGAGGATGAAGCTGCCGTCGGCCAGCCGCTCTTCGGCAAGCGCTTCGACCCCCGCGCCGAAATCGACGCTCTCGCCGACGCGGAGCCGCTTGGCGTTGCGCACGAACGCCTGCCAGCGGCGAAGGTCGATGCGCTTGTGGAGCGTGGCGCCGATCCGGGCATCGCCGCGCCGCCCCTCGAGCTGCGCCGGGATGACGCGCGTGTCGTTAAAAACGAGGCAATCGCCGGGACGCAGCCATGCCGGCAGGTCGCCGACAGCAGCATCGGTGATTTCGTCCCCCACGACCACCAGCATCCGTGCCGCATCGCGCGGTCGCGCCGGTCGCAGCGCGATACGCTCGTTGGGCAGGTCGAAATCGAAAGCGTCGACGCGCATGATCTTTTGCGCGCGCCGCCGCGCTTACTGCTTGATCGGAGCGTTGAGTTCGTCGACCGTTACTTCGGGCGCGGCAACGGGAGCGGGCACCGTTTCGGTCAGCATCGAAGCCGGCGGCACGGGCTTGTTGTCGGCCGCAACCGATACCTGCACCATGCGCGACATCACTTCGGGCGGCTCGCCCTTATGGATCGCGTCGACATATTGCATGCCCGACACGACGCGGCCGAAGGCGGTGTAGCGGCGGTCGAGCGAGAAACGCGGCTGAAGCATGATGAAGAACTGGCTGTTCGCGCTGTCCTCATTTTCGGCGCGCGCCATCGACAGCGTACCGCGCAGATGCGGGATCACGTTGAATTCGGCCTTCAGGTCGGGAAGCTGCGAGCCGCCCTGCCCCGTCGCGGTCGGATCGCCCGTCTGCGCCATAAAGCCGTCGATCACGCGGTGGAATTTGATCCCGTCGTAAAAGCCCGCGCGCGCGAGTTGCTTGATCCGTTCGACATGGTTCGGCGCAACATTGGGATAGAGCTGGATCACGACCCGGCCGCCGGTCGAGAGGTCGAGGTTGAGCATATATTCGGGGTTGCCCATATATTGGGCGGGGGTCATCGCCGGCACCGCGGGAACTTCCGCCGCCGGGGTGCCGTCGGCTGCAGCCGGTGCTGCGGGCGGCGTTTCTGCCGGCGCCGGAGCAGGCGCTTCCACCGGCGGCGCAGGCTGGTTTTCCTCCGGGTTAGGTCCGGGCGCAGGCGGCGCATCCTGCGCCACCGCCGAAGCCGCGAGACCGAACGCCATCGCCGTAAGAACCAAGGGGCGGAAGGAAAATGTCATGCTGGATCGGCCTTTGGATGAATAAACGGGATTTGCGCCCGATTAGCGCGCCCTAGCTGGAAAAAGCTGAACGCTCAATGATCGGTATCAGCGGTCACCCTGCAGCAGCCCCCGCTCGGCGATACGACCAACGACGGCATCGCGCACCGACGGCGTGACGAATTTGCGGATATCGCCACCGAAGATGGCGATTTCCTTGACCAGTCGCGACGCGATCGGCTGCAGCCCGACATCGGCCATCAGGAACACCGTTTCGATACGGTCGTTCAGTTGCTGGTTCATCCCCGCCATCTGATACTCATATTCGAAATCGGCGACCGCGCGCAGCCCGCGGACGATCATGCTCGCGCCCTCACGCTCGGCAAAGTCCATCAGCAGCGAATTGAAGCCGACAACGCGGATGTCGCCACCTAATGACGCGACCTCGGCCTTCACCATCGCGATGCGCTCGTCATCGTCGAACATCGGCGATTTGGTGATGTTGGTGGTCACCCCGATCACCAGCCTGTCGACCAGCTTCGCGCCGCGCCGGAT
>NZ_DASWTD010000454.1:0-4087 GCF_036402335.1 Sphingopyxis sp.
GTCCATGTCGTCGCCTTCGCCGGGCAGCGCGCTGCCGCGCAGCGCGGCCAGATAGGCCGCTGCGACTTTGGGAGGAATTTTGACGGTAGAAGGGGTCGGCGTGTCCGTTTCCGGCGTGTCGGACGAATTTTGAGGCATAAAGTGCAGCATCCCGAACAAAAGAGGGGGATCCCAGCCGACGATCGGCGGGGGCCCGTTCGCTGCGGCCCCCTATGCGCCTGCGCGGCGCGCGGCTCAAGGCCTCGTTCGCGTGCCTGCGTTAAATAATTTCAATTTTCGGATTTTCTGTTGCGTGAACGCTCTCAGCCGCCCGGGGTGATCGGAACCGCCTTGCGCGCAAGTTTCGCGACTAGCGCCGAATCGTCGGCTGCCTTCGCGACGATCCCGATATGCCCGCCGGGCATCGTGCGCGCAATCAGCACGACGAATTCGGCGGCGCCGGCGTCATGTTCGAGGATCACCGCGGGCTGCGCGTGGCGCAGAGCATCGAGCTTTTGATCGGGCCGCTCGCCCGCATCGTTGACCGGCTTGCGGCGCGCACGCGCATCCTTGACCAACCCTTTGAGCCCGCCCGGATAGCGATCGAGATAGGCCGCGAGTTCGCCGCGGCCGACGCCTTCTTGCCGGGCGTGGCCGAGCACGCAGGCATATTCGGCAAGCCGCGTCTTGTCATATCCCGCGCCGAAGACCAGCTTCACGACCGGCGTCATCGGCGCGCGATCGCGCATCGCGAGGCCGGCATCGTCGAGCAGGGCGGCAAAGGCTTCGGGTTGCTCCCCGGCCGCTAGCGCAAAATCCCATGCCTTGCCGACCGCCTGGTAGAGTGCGCCGCGACTGCGGCTGTCGGCAGCGATCGCCCGCTCGGCAGTCGCGCGCGCGAGCGCGAGCCAATCGGCGAGCTCGGCATCCTCGCCGGGTTCGGCGGGCGCCGTCTCGCCGGTTGCCGCGAGGTCGGCGCTATCGTCCAGCGCGGCAAACCCCGGAGCAACATCCGCGTCGACATCGTCGTCGAGATGCTCCGAATCGGGGCCATCGGCCCATACCGGCACCGGCGCGGTCAGCGGCGCGGCGCTGCGAAGCGCCTGCTCGACCGACAATTGCAGTTCCTCGGCCTGGTCGGCGGTGACCGCTTCCTTCCAGTTGATCACGCCCATGATGAAGTCGATCGTGTCGTCGTCGGACGAAAAGGGCAGCAGGATGCCGCGATACATGATCGTGATGCCGCGATCGTTGACGAACTCGGCCTCGAAACCGATCGGCGCGCGGTTGGCGATGATCTGCAGATAATGGTCGGTCAGCCGCGACAGCAGCGAACGGCCGGGAATCTGGCTGATATAATGGACATCCTCGTCGATCTGCGATTCTTCGCGCAGCCGGTCGCCGAGGAATGCGATGCCGGGATTTTCGATGCCTTGCGTGAAATCGAGCAGCACCGAATAGGGCCCGAAATCGGCGCTTTCAAGATCGAGGTCCTCGACCGACGGATAGGCACGCTCGGCAAGCAGCGAGGCCCAGTAATTATAGGCCCGGACCTGCATCCGCCGTTCGTCGACGCCGACGGACGCGGGCGCATCGATCGCGCCATCCTCCTGATCGTGGCTGCCCGAAAGCAGGCCGCGCATGCTGTCCATCATTTATCCCCAGTCGCAAACATCGGTAAATGTTATGCACCGGAACTGGTAAAAGCCGCGTAAACGATGGCTGCGGTGCGCGCGATGCCGCAAGCCCTCGCCTCGCCTTTCGGAACGAAGAAGGGGTCTCGTCGGCGGCGCCCGCCGCAGCAACCCCGGCTGATCATCGGCGCGGGAGGACGCCGGGCTGAACCGGCCCGCCAGCGGGCGGCCGACGCCGGCGGCGGCAAGAGCGACGAGCATCTTGTCGAACGCTCCATCGCCAATTGTGTGCGCGACATCAGGTCAGCGCCTTTGTCCGGCAAAATGCGCGCGAGCAGCCATATAAATGGGTATATTGCAGTTATATGCATGGTATTAATTCACAAAAATGCCATGCCAATTTGCAATCCTATCAATATTATCTCTATTTATCAAATATTTAATAGAAATATTCATTTCTACGGCTACGCATTCCATATATCTTATGCATGGTGAAACATAATTATCCGTTGGAGTCGAACATGATTGGCGGTGATATCGGCAACGAAAAGCTGCGCTGGATCCTGTGGTCCGGCTGGCACGGCAAATGCCCCGAATGCGGCAAGGGACACATGTTCCGGTCGTGGCTGAAGCTCGCCGACCGATGCGAAAATTGCGGGCTCGATTACAGCTTCGCCGCGCCCGACGACGGCCCCGCCTTTTTCTCGCAATGCATCGTCGCCTTTCCGCTGACCTTCGTGATCGTGTGGATGCAGATCGTGTACAGCCCCCCGCTGTGGGTCCATCTGGTCTTTTCGATCCCGATCATGGTGATTGGCTGCATCCTGCCACTGCGCGCGATCAAGGGCTGGCTCGTCGCATCGCAATATGTGAACAAGGCACAGGAATCGGGGACCGAGCATTTGTGGGCGAAATTGAATGCACGCGAAAGGGGCGAGGCAGACGAACGGCATGGCGGATAGCTGGGCGCCCGATATCAGGGGTGTCGCGGGCCCCAAATACAAGGCGGTAACCGCCGCCATTGCCGCCGCGGTCGCGCGCGGCGAACTCGGCCACGGCGACCGCCTTCCGCCACAGCGCGACCTTGCCCTGCGGCTCGGCATCGACCTCACCACCGTCACCAAGGCCTATGACCTCGCCCGCGAGCGCGGCCTGATCGTCGCGCGCGGCCGCGCCGGCAGCTTCATCAGCGCCGGCGCCCGGAGCGGACAGGCCGCCACCGCGGCGCAGAGCGACATCGCGATGAACAGCCCGCCGGTCGCCGCCGACGGCGGGCTGCCCGAAGCGATGGCAGGCGCGCTCGCCACGCTGACGCGAACCGACGGCCTCGCACGGCTCCATTACCAGCGCCCCGGCGGGTCAGCGGCAGACCGCGAAACCGGCGCCGCGCTGATGGCACGGACCGGCCAGTCGTCGGAAACCGAGCAGGTCGTCGTCACTGCCGGCGGCCAGAACGGCCTGCACGCGATCGCCGTGACGATCCTGAAGCCCGGCGACCGGGTCGCGTGCGGGCGCTATGTCTATCCGGGCTTTCATGCGATCGCGCGGCGGATCGGCGTCACCCTCGTCCCGCTGGCGGAAATCTCCGCCGGGACGTTGGAGGCCGCACATGGCAAGGCGCCGCTGCGAGCGCTTTACGTCGTGCCGACGAACGATAACCCGACCGCCGCGACGATCGCCACGGGCGACCGGCGGGCCATCGCAACGTGGGCGCAGGGTGCGGGGGTCCAGATCATCGAGGACGACGCCTATGGCCTGCTTCCCGACGCGCCGATCCCCGCCATCGCGAGCTTCGCCCCGGAGATCAGCTGGCATATCGCGAGCATGGCGAAGATTATTTCACCCGCGTTGCGCGTCGGCTTCGTACGGGCTCCCGGCGTCTCCGAAGCGATGCAGCTCGCCTCGTGCCAGCATGAAAGCGCGGTGATGGCACCTCCGCTCAATGTTGCGATGGTCTCGCTCTGGCTCGCCGACGGCAGCTTCGACCGGCTGGTCGATGCGGTCCGCAAGGAAGCGGGCTGGCGGCAGAAGCTGGCGCATACGGTGCTCGGCGACGGCCGCCACGCCGCGCACCCGCAAGGCTATCATCTGTGGCTGTCGCTTGCTGCCGACAGCAACCCCGACATGCTCGCCGCCGCACTCGCTCTCGACGGGCTGTCGGCGGTGGCATCGGACCGTTTCGCGGTCGCCGAGGATGCCCCCAGGGCGCTTCGCGTCTCGCTTGGCGGCACGATCGATCGCCGTGCGCTATCCCGCGCGCTGCACCGGCTCGCCGCCGGGCTCTGGTCGCCCGGCAGCGCAGTAAGCAATATCGTCTAGCGCCGGCTCACTTCCCCGGATGGAGGCGGATCGCCGCCCCGCCGCCCGGCGCCAGCCACAGCTTGTACGTGTCGCCCTTCTTCACCTTGACCGTCTCGTAGGCGATCTTGTGCCGCGCATCGGTAAGATAGGTGGCGCCTTCGCCATCCTTCCAG
>NZ_DASWTD010000455.1:0-1798 GCF_036402335.1 Sphingopyxis sp.
CATCGGCCGTTTCCAGTCCTTCGTCATCCCGGACTTGATCCGGGATCCATCGCAGCGCTGAAGTCGTGGACCCCGGATCAAGTCCGGGGTGACGAATGGAGCCATCCTCCCTGTCGCGTAGCGATGGGGAGGGGGACCGTCGCCGCAGGCGATGGTGGAGGGGCGGCAACCTCGCGCCATAGGCCCCTCCGTCAGCGCTTCGCGCTGCCACCTCCCCATGGCTGCGCCACAGGGAGGAATGAAGGGCCGCTACCGGTCGAATGCGGTCTTCGTTTTTCAGGCATATAATCGCCAAATAAGCGATCAGCGCGCGCCGTCGGCGGCGACGACCGCCTTGACGAGCGCCGCGATGTCCAGTCGGTTCTTGTCGTTGTCATAGCCCTGGCGGACGATCACCAACTGGCGCGACGGGACGACGACGAGATACTGGCCGCGATTGCCGAAGGCGCCGAATGCGTCGGCGGGGATGCCGTCCGACTTGTTGAGCAGCCAGAATCCCGCACCATAGCCGAAGTCGCGATCGGGCTGCGGCCCGCTGGGCGTCGTCACGAAGGTCCGCCAGTTTTCGGGAAGCAGCCTTTCGCCGTTCCACATGCCGTCATTCTGATAGAGCAGCCCAAGCCGCGCGAGATCGCGCGCCGTCGTCCAGACTTGGCTCGACAGGATATAATCGCCGTCCTTGTCATGCTCGACAAAGGTGCGCGTCATGCCAAGGCGGTCGAAGAAGGCGCCGGGATCCATCGCCGTGCCCGCCTTGGCCTGCGCCGCCTTCAACGACAATATCGCCAGCATCGTGTCGTTGTTGGCATAGCGATAATGCGTGTTCGGCGCGTTCAGCAGCGGCCATTGCGTCGTCCACTGCCGCACCGACGCCCCGCCCATATAGATGGCGTCGGTGCGGTTGCCGGCGGTGTCGCTGGTGAGCCCGCTCGCCATGCGCATCAATTGTTCGGTGGTGATCGCGGCGCGCGGATCGCCGGGGGTCTGCCATTCGGCGATCGCTGCGGGCTTCGCCACGTCGATCTGACCCCGGAGCACCGCATGGCCGATCAGCGTCGCCGCCATCGACTTGGCGACCGAAAAGGTCCGCTGTGCCGTGTGCAGGTCGTGACCGGACTGATACCATTCGGACACGATCCGTCCCTGCTTGACGATCAGCAGCGCGCTGGTGCGTCCGCCGAAGCTGTCGCGGCTCGTCAAGACGTCGGCGAAGGACGAGGGCCCCGCCGGTGTCCCTGCGCGCGCGGCACGGTCGCCAAGCGGCCAGGCCTGATCGTCGAGGTTCGGTCGTACCGCCGCGCCCGCCTGCGCCGCCGGCATTGCCTGCGCGCCGATCGGCAGCGTGATACAGCCGTCGCGCGCGTCCCATTGCGCAATGCGCGGCGGCATGTCGTCGCGATAGCGCACGCTCACCCGCTTGGCCGCCACATCAACCTCGGCTTTCAACGCACGGACATCGGCTTCGATCTCCGGGTATATGCCGGTCAGTTCGTCGCGCTCGATATCGGCGAGCGACTTGCCGCCGCCGTTCCACAGCGAGGAACAGGTGAACGCCGCGCGATAGCCCGCCGCCCACGCCCGATTGAGTTCGGCGTTTGCCTGCGGGGCCTGAGCGTGCACGGGAAGCGTGCAGGCCGCCAGCGCGAGGCCCAGCGTCAGCCGGCGCACCACCTCAGGGCCGCTCGCCAAAGGCTTGGCGCTGCGGCTTTTTCGCACGATCCCACCAGGCACGGCGAAGGACATTGGCGACGCGCTCGGGGTCGTCGGATCCGAAACGGACGAGCAGCGCATGCCAGCC
>NZ_DASWTD010000456.1:0-2642 GCF_036402335.1 Sphingopyxis sp.
AAGATTTCGAGGCGGATCGGATCGGGACGGGCAAGGTCGTCCTGCGCCGCAGCCGCAACGTCGGCAACGCGCGCGCGGGCGAGGAGGAGGGTGCCTTCGCGCTGGACCTCGGCGCGCCATCCGGGCTCGACGATAGTCGTCGAAAGCGCGTCGATGATGATTGCGGGGCCCGCGATGATGCGGCCGGGGGCGAGGGCGCTGCGCTGGTGGAGCGGGACGCGATGTTCGGCGCCGGCGAGCCACGCGGTGACGATTTCGGGTTCGGCCCCGGTCGAAGCAGCCGGCGGCGCAACGGTCGCGGGCGCGTCCCCGGTCTCGGTCAGTTCGACGCGGATGCGGTCGACCACGAGGTTGTCGTGCGGGGCGTAGCCGAAGCGCTGGCGGAAGGCGGCGGCGAAGGCCGCGGCGATATCGGCGGGCGCGGCGAGCGGGAGTTCGATCGCATTGTCGCTGTCGGCAAGGCGGACGAAGAGAAGGGTTTCGCGGGCCGTTTGGGTGCCGGGGGCAAGGTCGGTGCGGGCTTGTGCGCCGAGTTCGGCTTCGACCGCGGCGAGCGCGGCGGCGCAATCGCCATCGAGCGTCAAGCCCAGCGTGCGTTCGCGGATCGCCGAGGGCTTCGCGAGCCCCATGCCATAGGCCGAGAGCACCCCCGCGAGCGGGTGAAGCAATATCTCGTCGGTGCCGAGCGCGTCGGCGACGAGGCAGACGTGCTGGCCCGCGGCGCCGCCGAACCCGACGAGGCTGTAGCCCTGCGTCACGTCGTGGCCGCGCGCGATGGTGATGCGCTTGATCGCGTTCGCCATCTGCTGGACCGCGATCGCGAGCAACCCTTCGGCGAGCGCCTCGGGGGTGATATTGCCGACCTCGGCCGCCATCGCGGCGAATTTCCGCACGACCACGTCGCGGTCGAGCGGCTGGTCGCCGTTCGGGCCGAAAAGCTTCGGGAAATGATCGGGCTGGATCTTGCCGAGCAGGACGTTGCAGTCGGTGACGGTGAGCGGCCCGCCGCGGCCATAGGCGGCGGGGCCGGGGTTGGCGCCGGCGCTTTCGGGGCCGACGAGCAGGCGCGCGCCGTCCCAGCGGCAGATCGAACCCCCTCCGGCCGCAACGGTGTGGATGCGGAGCATCGGCGCCCGGATGCGCGTGCCGGCGACGATGGTCTCGTTATCGCGCTCGAGGCGCCCGGCATAATGGCTGACGTCGGTCGAGGTGCCGCCCATATCGAAGCCGATGAGGCGGTCCTTGCCGAGCGGCGCGGCGCTGCCGACCATGCCGACGATGCCGCCCGCGGGGCCCGAGAGGATCGCGTCGCGGCCGTGGAAGGCGCTGGCCGAGGCGAGGCCGCCCGAGCTTTTCATGAATTGCGGTTCTGCGCCCCCCTCCGATCCCGCGCCGAGCTGAGCGACGAACTGGTCGACATAGTGACGCAGGACGGGCGAGAGATAGGCGTCGGCGAGCGTGGTGTCGCCGCGGCCGACGAGCTTGATCAGCGCGCTGACGTCGTGGCTGGTCGAGATCTGGGTGAAGCCGGTTTCGCGGGCGATTGCGGCGAGACGCGCCTCGTGCGCGGGATAGCGATAGCCGTGCATCAGCACGATCGCGATGCTGGTGAGGCCCCGATTGCGAGCAGCCTGCAGGGCGATACGGGCGGCATCCTCGTCGAGCGGGGTCAGCACCTCGCCGTCGGGGCCGACACGTTCGGCGATCTCGGCGACCGCGGCGTGCGGCGGGGGGATGCGGTCGAGCCGCCGCGCGAACAGTTCGGGACGGTCCTGATAGCCGATCGTCAGCGCGTCGCCGAAGCCGGCCGTGATCGCGAGCAATGTCGCCTCGCCCTTGCGTTCGAGGAGCGCGTTGGTTGCCACCGTCGATCCCATGCGGATCGCGAGCGGCGGGAGCGCACCGGCGCCTGCGCCGGTGAGATCACGGATCGCATTGACCGCCGCGTCGCCGGGGCGCGCGGGGTCTTCGCTCAGATATTTGGTCGTGATGACGGCGCCGTCTGGGCTGCGCGCGACGACATCGGTGAAAGTGCCGCCGCGGTCGATCCAGATTTGCCAGCGCGCGTCAGCCGGCGACGTCACGGTCGGGCCAGCGGATGATGATGGCGAGGCGATGGTCGGCGACACTGCGATCCCAACTGCCCTTCAATTGCCGCTCGATCAAGGTGCGGATGAACCGGGTGCCGAAACTTTCGCCGTCGACGTGCGGCGTTTCGGCGAGATCGCTCTCGACCCAGCTGAGTTCGACGTCGCCGCCGATGCGGCGCCAGCCGACCGCGAGCTCGCCCCGGCCAGCGAGGGCGCCATATTTGATGCTGTTGGTGACGAATTCATGGACCGTGAGCGACAGCGCCTGCGCGCCTTCGTCGTCGAGGCGGACGTCGGGGCCGGTGACCGCGGCAAGCTGCTGCGGCGAGCGGCCGGCGAGTTCGAGTTCGCGGTGGACGATGCGCCCGAGTTCGACGCTTTCGACCGCGCCGGTGACGAGCATCTGCTTGGCGTTCGACAGCGCGCGCATGCGGCCGTCGAACTTGCTCTCGAAATCCTCGAGGCTGTCGGATTCGCGCAGCGTGATCCGGGCAAGCGCGCCGATGCGGGCAAAGGCGTTTTTCATCCGGTGCGCCATTTCGCCGATCATCA
>NZ_DASWTD010000457.1:0-2249 GCF_036402335.1 Sphingopyxis sp.
AGCGCCCGGCCGATCACCATATGGTCGAACGCTGCATGCGCGAGCGCGAGCCGCACCGCGACGAGCTGGCGGTTGGAGTCATAGCCGCGCGAGGAAGGCAGGGCCGCGTCGAAGCGGCCGTACAGTTCGCCGATACCGGGCCAGCGCCGCTCGGTGAGCCAAACATCGGCGACGAAGGTCGCAACGGCTTCGAAATGCGGCAGCGCCAGTTCGGCATAGCCGGTCTTCGCGCCCGGCGAAAAATGCGACCAAGGCGCCTTCGTCTTGCCTTGCAGCCGGGCCGCGAGGCAGTCGAAATAGGCATCGTAGAGCACCGGCTCGAATATCTCCTGATAGACCTCGCCGGCTTCGGGAGGGCGAGCGAAACGGGTCGTGAGATCGCGCGGACGCCGCGTACCCGCGGGCTTGCTGCCGAGCAGCAGCGCAAGCACCCGGATCGCCGATTGTCCGGTGCCTTTGAGGCCGGGTATTCGGTCGGGAGCGATACCTTCCTCGGCGAGCGCCGCGAGCAGGTCACGCCCGAATGTCGGTCCGCTCCAGAGCCTTGCCGCCGCGAAGACGTTCGCGGTCGAACCTGCCTGGAGCGACGTTCGGGCGTAGATCGAGAGAGCCGCATCGGCGGCGCCGTTCGCCTTTGCGAAGCGCACGATACGCTTCGCCCACGAGGGATCGAGCCAGCCCGAAATGCCCGCCGCGACCGCCGCAAAGCTGCCGATCTCGCTGCGGAAGCCGATTTCGTCCTGGCGCGCCTGCGCGATCCGCTCGTTGAGCTCGTCGATCGTCTTTGTGCCCATCCGCGCGCGGTCGGCGGGGTCGGTCGTCGCGACGAGCAGCGGGAGGAGCGGGGTGGGCACCTGGCCGATCGCCATTCGGAGCAGGGCGGCGGGGACGGGATCGTCGGTCAGCGCGATCGCAACGTCGGTGAAGCGGCTGGCCTCGGTGGTCTGGAATTCGGGTCCGTTGTAGGCCCGTGTCTTCAGCGAACGCAGCGCGAGAAGCCGCGGCAGGTCGAGCTTTGCAAATGCGGCGTCCTCGGCGTAGGCGAGGATGGTCGTGAGCTGGTCGATCGGATAGCCCTTGACGAGAAAGTCGATCGCCCACGCGCGGTCGGGACGCGCGATAAGCTCGATGTCGTCACCGAGCTGGGCGCGCGTGACCCAGAGCCAGGCATCGCGCCAGTAGCGCGGCGCCTTCGTCTCCAGCCATTCGGCGACCGGCGCCGCTTCGCCGGCGAAAATCGCATCATGGCCCGGAAGTTCGCGAAGAAAGGCGAACAGGCTGCCGTGGAAGGGACGGATTTCAGCTTCGCGGATATCGAGCAGATGCCCGATCTCGACCGTCGCATCGGCGGCTTCGACCGATCCGAGACAGTCGCGCAGCGCGAAGGGCGGCGGCCCGAAACGGAGTCCTGCGAGCAGATGGAGGACCGCAGCCGCGCGCGGCGAGGCGTGATGGAGGAAGCCGCGATAATAGTCGCGAATGTCACCTGTCGGGCAGGGCGGGAGCCTTGCGATCTCACGCTCGGTCACGGCTTCGCCTGATCGCGCGACCGCCTCGAACGAATAGATAAGATGCAGTGGCAATCCGCCCGAAATCTTGTGGAAGGCATTGGCAACGGCGCCGAGTTCGCGCGGCTGATCGGGGAAGGCGAGATGGAGCCGCCCGGCGCGGTGTTGCGCGGCGACCCACTTGCGGACAGCCCCGACCGACATCGTCGGAAGCTCGAGCCACTCCTCGACCGGCTGCGCGGCGAGAAGCCGCGCCGGCAGGTGCTGCTTTGCGATCTTTTGCGTGCCGACGACGAGATGGCAATTTGCCGGCAATGGCAGGAGGCTTTCGAACAACTCCTCCATCTGCTCATGATCGCGTTTCTCGCGCCAGACATGGTCGAGCCCGTCGATGACGATGACGAGCCGCTGCCCGGCCGCCGCCAAGCGCTTCGCCGCGGCCTCGATCGTCAGCCTGATCGTCCGTTGTCCTCCCATCGGAGTGGAAAGCAGCGCCTGCAACTGATGCTCGAGCGAGCGCGCAATAGCCTGAATGTGAAACCGGCCCTCCGAGCGATCGTCGAAAGACAGGAAATAATGATGACGGATGCAGACCGCCCGCTTGCTGTCGATCCGCTCCACGCAATGACTGAGATAGGTGCTCTTGCCGCGTCCGGGCGGCCCCCACAGCACAGTGACCCCGTCACTCCCCGACACCCGTGCGACAAAGGCGTCGTCGAAGCACCGATCGGGCACCGAATA
>NZ_DASWTD010000458.1:0-22318 GCF_036402335.1 Sphingopyxis sp.
TTATTCGCTTATGCTCCAAGCTGGCAGATGAGCCACATCGCCCCCATCCCCTCGCCCGACCAGACCCCCGACACCGCCCCCATGCTCGACGCACACGGCCACGACCCCGCCGCCTACGACTGGGTGCCGGTACTCAAAAAGCGCCGTAAGGACGGCTGGTCGCCCGACAAGCAGCGCGCCTTTATCGAGGCGCTGGCCGACAGCGGATCGGTCGTCACCGCGGCGCAGCGCGTCGGCATGTCCGAATCCTCGGCCTATCGGCTGCGCCGTTCACCCGGCGCCGAGGCGTTCGACCGCGCCTGGTCCGCCGCGATCGATGCGGCGTCTAAGAAATTGCTCGACGCCGCCTTCGAACGCGCGCTCGTCGGCACCGACGAGCCGGTGTTCGATCGCGACGGCAATCGCGTCGGCCGCCGCCTGCGCCAGAGCGACCGGCTCCTGATGTTCCTGATCCGCGCCTATGGCCCCGATTGCTTTCGGGACTCCGGCCGCGACCGCGCCGCCGCCCCCGCCGCCACCCCGGTCGCCGAGGCACTGGTCCATCTGCACCCCGAACCGCCCGCCGCACCCGCGGCGCTGATGGCGCCCGAGGATCTGGCGGTCGCACTCGACGTCGCCGATCATTTCGACGGGGAGCTGCCGCGCTGGTACCGCGACGACGCGGAAGACACCGCCGCGGTGCCCGCCGAACCGCCGCTCGCATCGTCAGTCGGCAAGGCTGACCTTCGCTGAACTTCGGTAACGGCGCTGCGCCACCGGGCTGAACTTTGCTGAACTTTGTCGCCGCGAACGGGGCATCCCCCTCAATTCATCACCGATCCCGCCGGAAAGCCGCGCAAGCCCGCGACCGCGAACATCACCCCGCCACGCACCGCCTCGGGCGAATCCTCGAGCAGGTAGAGCTTCACCAGTTCGCGCGTCACTTCGCTGTCGTCGTCGACGACCAGCCGCAGCGACGCGATGCCGAGGTCGTTCTTCGCGATCACCACGTCGCGGATCAGCGGCAGCGGCCAGCTCTCCTCGCTGCCGCGATAGAGCCGCGCGCCGTCGTGCCAGATAAAGGCGCGGCGCCGCCGCCAAGCGCGATAGAAGGCCGCAAAGCCGAGCAGCGCCAGTATAATCCCCGCGCTCGCCAGCAGGTTGCCGAACAGCACCGCGCGCAGCATGTCGCCCGCGCCGTCGCCCCACGCGACGCTCGCCTGCCGCACGATCAGCGCTGCCGCGGCCAGCGCGCACAGCAATTGCCCCGCCAGCAGCGGCTTCGCCTTCAGCCGGCCGATCACGATCTGTCTGCTAAACCTGCCTGTCATCGCGCGCTTACATAGGAAGCGCAGCCGCGCCGCGCCAGCCCGCCGTCCGGTCGCGCATCGATGCGCCGTGAGGAGCCCGGGTCCTTATCGTCTTTCGGTCTGCGTCGGGGTGGAAGGCGGACGTCGCACTCCTCCCTTCGTCATCCCGGACTTGATCCGGGATCCCGCTCTTTTTGACGCATCGACCAGCTTCAACTTCAAGCGGGACCCCGGATCAAGTCCGGGGTGACGGGAAAAGAGCCGTCACCTTCCGGCCAAAAAACTGGAACGCCGGGGTTAACCGCCCCGACCGCGCGGCGAACCGCCTGCCCGACTCCATCGCGCAATGCTATGCTGCCGGGCGAAAGGAGAAAGCCGATGCAGGCCGTAACCGAAGGCGACCGCCGCAAGGAGGTTCGTGTCCTCCTCGAACAGATCCAGGCGCATCCCGAACGCGACTGGTCCGCGGCGCGCCGCCGCCTTGCAACGCTGAACAAGCTGATCGCGGCAGCGCCCCGGCGGCAACCGCACTAGCCATTCGTCGGTCATCCGTGGCGGCCCGTCGCAATCGGGCGCGTGCGGTGCAACCATCGGACAGGACACCGGTTCTTTCGCACAGGCATCGGCGTCCGCCCCTTCCCCCCCGCGGACGGACGCCGATGCCGAACACCAAACCCGGTGACGGAGATCGATATGCGCAAAGCATTGGCCCTTCTGGCGCTCGCCCCCGCTCTCCTCGCGGCCCCCGCCCTCGCCCAGTCGGACGCCGAGCCCGTGCCCGGTAACGTCGAGCGCGTCGACGGCACGGTCGACAAGGCGGTCGACGCGGCCAACCTGACCCTCGCCACCCGCGAACAGGTGCGTCCCGGCGCCGAAATCCATGGCCCCGACGGCAAAAGCGTCGGGACCGTCCAGAGTATCGAGGGCGATACCGCGGTGGTGATCCGCGGTGGCAAGCTCTACAATATACCCCTCGCCGAAATCTATCATGGCGCGGTCGGTACGACCCAGGGGCTGGTGACCAAGCTGTCGAACGCCGAGATCCAGGCGCGCACGACCGCCGCCGTCGAATCGCCCTAGAAATATCGCCCGAAACACAGAGACCGCATCGCGTCCGCGATCGGGGAGGGAGCCGGGAAACCGGCTCCCTTTCGTCATGGGGAGCGCCATTGGGTGCGCCGCCGGTCAGCTCCCCGGAAAACCGGATCCCGCGGTCACGTCGATCAGGCTGTCGCGCCCCGTCGGGATCACGGTGCGGCCGAACCAGACGTAGCGCGCGGTCGGCTGGGCGAGGTCGCGGTCGTAGCGCGCCTCGACCGCTGCCGGGTCGTACCCCATCCAGATCAGCGTCGTCGGGAAAATCTGGCTCGTCGAATGGCCGGTGCGCGGCGCGGCGGCATAGCGGGCCCCGAGCGCGGCGGGCAGGAAGGCGAGCAGCGGCACGCGAAACTCGTCGGCGACCGCTTCGCGGCTGCAATGCGGTAGCGTGCGGGGTGCCAGATTCTGCCCATGGTCGGATGTGTAGACGATCGCGACCTGCTCGCGATCGACGCCGGCAAGGAGCCGCGCAAAGAAACTGCCCTTCGACCAGCTCAGCGCGGTATCATATTGCAGGCGGACGGGGCTGTCCGCCGGGATCGCGCCCGCCGGATAATGGTCGCGATACTGGAAATGCACGCCGCGCAGCACGGCATAGGTGAAGCTTTTGCCGCCGCGCTTCATCTGCGCATTGAGCGCATTGGCAACTTTCAGGTCGGCGTCGATCCCGCCGACCATCGGCCGATAGTCGTCGATCAGCGCGCGCTCGGGCGGCAGTAGCAAATTCTGCGGCGCCCCCGACGTCTGCGCATCGATCAGCGTCGTCCGGTATCCGGCCGCCCTTGCGTAGGCCCAGATCGACGGCGTCGCGCGAAGATCGGTGCGCGGCGAAGCGCGGCGCACATCGACCCCCGACCGCAGCGCGACCTGCGCGGGGGCGCTGCAATGCCCCAGCGCCGCCGCCACCCCGAAATCGCGGTGCGGTACGTCGCCCAGCTTCGGCGCGATCAGCCGCCGGAACGGCGCCTCGGCGACGCTCTCGTCGATCACCCACAGGATATGTCGCGGCGCCGCCACGCGCCGATCAGGCATCATCGCTGGCTTGGCACGCGGCGGCGGCGGCGCGGCCGACAATATGTCCCAGCCGAGGCCGTAAAGACTGCGCTCGGCGCCTTCGGGCCACACGGGGGCATGGCGATAGATCGGACCGGGGGCGATCAGCAGGAGCAGCAAGGCCGCGGCGATCCCCTTTCCCCACGGCATCGGCATCGCGCGCCGCGCCAGCCGCCGGGCGCCAACGAACAGCGCCAGCGCGGTCAGCCACTGAACGCCGATCCACAGGAAGTCGCCCGCGAATTCGCCAGCGGCATTACCGGCCTGCCGTATCTCGGCAAACATCCACGCGAGCGATCCCGCGTCGATCAGCTCGGGGATGATCTGCGTATAACCGATATTGACGAGGATCGACGTACCCGCGAGCGCCAGCAGCACGGCGGCCCAGCCTCGCGGAAACGCGAACAGTGCAGCCATCAGCACCGCAGCCTGAAACCCCATGAACAGCAGGGCAACGATGGTCCCATGTGTGTCGCCGGCGGCAAAGCGATAGGCGACGCTGTGGGTCAGCTGGAACCGGTTGGCGACGGCGTAGCCAAGCGCGAAAAGCAGCACCGCGGCTGCCAGCCGCCAAAGCCCCGCGCGCGCCGCGCGCGGCATCCCGTTCCCTTTCCCAGATCGCATCGCGTCGGCGCTTTATCGCCAAGGGTTTGAGAAATCACAAACGGCCCCGTGCGCATCGCGCCGCCGCGCAGGAAAATGGCCCGCCCCAGGGGAAAGGACGGGCCAGTTTCAGTGCCGGCGCGCCCGTTTGCGCCGCCGGCCCTCTTTTATTCCGTTCGGGCTATTCGGCCTCTTCGAACAGGTCGACCGCGTTGGCGGCGTTCGCCGACAGACGGACCGTGTCGCCCTCGACCGCCGCGACCAGACCGGCGGGCAGATAATGATGCTTGCCGTCGCCACTGTCGGCCTTGGTCAGCTTGATGCGTTCGCCGTCGAGGTGATCGACAGTGCCGATATGGACACCGTCGGCACCGACGACGTTCATATCTTCCTTGATCGCGCTATGGTCATGCTCTGCCATCGTCATTCTCCTTGCCGCTCCGGGGGAGGGAGCTTCGCCATCATACGCACAGCGCGCGAGTCGGCTCCATAGGCTTGGACGAAGCGCCCCAAAGCCGCGCCCGCTTCCCAATTGCGCCCTGCCGCGCTACCTTTGACTCATGTGCCGCTTCATTATCCTTGCCGGCCTGACGATCCTTGCAGCGCCGCTTCCTGCCGCCGCCTGCTCGGTCGCACCCGGATATCGTGTGCCCACCAACCTCGAACTGGTCGAGCGCGCCGAGGTCATCCTGCTTGGCACCGTCGTCCCCGGTGACTTCGAGCCCGACAGGAGCGAACGCCAGATGATTGCGGTCGAACCGGTCGAGGCGCTCAAGGGCGCGATGCCCACCGCGCCGATTGCACTGCCCGCGATGATCGCGACCGGTGCCGAAGTTCAGCTCAGCAATCCCTATGAACTCAAGGAAGCGCATCCGCAGAGCTTTGCGGGCGCGTGCACGCGCTATGTCTTTCCGCGCGGATCGCGGGTCCTCTTCTTCCTCGGCCGGCAGGACGGCGCGTGGCACGAGGCTGGCGGGCCGTTCAGCCGCTGGGCCGAAGATGTGCTGACCGACGACGCGCCATGGCTGCAGGCTGCGCGTTTCTATATCGACGTCGCAAAGCTCCCCGAGGAGGAGCGCATCGCTGCGCTCACCGCGCGCCGCGAAGAACTCGGTGCGTTGGGCGACGACCCCGTTGCGCAGCTGCTCGCCGCCGATATCGACCGCCAGCTCGCGGGGCCGGACACGCCACTGCACGAGGGCTTGCCGCCCGTGCCCGACGAGGCGGACGCCGAAAGTGCGCCCGAAGCCGTCGAAGCCGCGGCCGACGCCGCGACGGCGGCCGAAACCGGAACCGATGTCGATGGCGCCGGGAGCGAGGGCGAAGCGGACGAACCGCGCGGCTAGGATTGGCGGTCGCACCAGGGGCGCCGCCGCCCTTCCCACGGCCGCGCCAGGCCATCGGCGACGAGCACCGAGCCCACGCTTTCACCGTCGCGCAAGACGATGCGCAGCTTGCGGCCGTAGCGGTCGACGTCGCGCCCGGCGCTTTCCATGCTGAACGCGCCCGCGTTCAGCCATTTGTGCAGCCGCGCCGTCGCGGCGTCGCCGAGCACCGCTTCTTCGGCGCAGCGCGCCGGGTGCGTTTCGGGCGTATCGATGTCGGCGATGCGATATTTCTCGCCCGCAAACCAGAAAGTGTCGCCGTCGACGACGCAATTGCTGCCACCGCCGCTATGACAAAGGCTGAAGCGGGCCGACAGCGCGTCCCGCTTCATCATTCCGTCGCTGCCCGCGAGCGCCGTCTTTCCGTCGCTGCCCGCGAGCAATGTCGCCACGGGAGCAGACAACGCGTCGGCTTCCTCCGGAAAGCGCTGAAAGGTCGCGAGCGCCGCCACGAACGCGACCGCCATCACCGGCGCCAACCACCGATCCGATCGGGCGGCGCGCCGGTTGCGCACCGGCTTGCGGCGGCGAGCCGCACGGCGTTGCGGATAATGGAAATCGGGGCCGGACATGCCGCCATCCTAGCGATGGAGGCTTAGCAAAATCCCAACAAGGCGGCTCCGCTATGGCGCACAAAGCGGGCAGTTTCCTCCACCGCGGCGCCGTTTCGCGCGTTAAGGTGCGCCGCGCGGTTCGTCGTCTTCGACCCCGCCGGGGCCGAGTTCGTCATCCTCATCGTCGTCGCTGCGTTCGCCGCGATACGCGTCCATATCGATTACGCCCGACCGCTCCATCTGGTTCATATGATCGACCAGATCCTGGACATCGTCGCTGTCGTCGCCGCGGCTGACCTTGTCGCTGTCTTCCAGCGGCCGGTCATGACGTGCGGCTTCGGCGACGCTCTGTGCCTGCGCCTCCTCGTCATCCTGCTCGCGGTTGCGGGCTTCGGGGGCGTCGTCTGCTTCGGGGTTGCGCGGGTCGTCGGCCATGTCCGGCTCCTTGAAAGAGGATAACCGGCAAACGCGCCTCTGCGCCAACGCGTTCCTCACGCCGCGGCGGCGAGGACCTTATTCTCGATGACGCGAATGAACACGTCGGGATCCTGCGCGCCGGGGATCAGCATCCGGCCGCCGAGGATGAAGGCGGGCACGCCGGTGATATTCTGGTCGGCCCAATAGGCTTCCTCGGTCCGCACCATCTCGCCGAACTCGCCCGACGCGAGGATCGCGGCGGCGCGTTCCCGGTCGAGCCCGACCGATTCAGCCGCATCGGCCAGCACATCATGGTCGCCCACATCGCGGTTGTCGGTGAAATGCGCTGCGAAAAGCGCCAGCTTCAGCGCGGTCTGCACCCCCGTCGGCCCGTCCTGTTCGGCTTCTTCCATCGCGCCGGCCCAGGTCAGCAGGCGGTGTGCATCGAAGCTGTTGCGCATCCGGAACCCCGGTCCGCGATTGAAAATGAAGCCCAGATCGGCCGCGACCCCCGCCATCTTGCCGCTGTTCACACGGCTCTGTTCGGCGCTGATGCCATATTTGCGCATGACATGTTCAGCGGCGTCTTCGCCCTCGCGCGGCATGTCGGGATTGAGCTCGAACGGATGCCACTGGACACGGAAATCCAGCCGTCCCTCGAAATGCGCCATGACCTTCCGGAACTTCAGCCAGCCGATAATGCACCAAGGGCACATCACGTCGGACACGATATCGACGCTCAGGCGCGGCACGCGCGGTTCAGTCAAATCCGGTCTCCTGTCGCGGCGACCGCCATTCTCAATCAGGCGACCGTCGATCCTTGCCTGTCCGCCGGTCGCCTTTCCGGCGCTCGGGTCCTTTATAGTCGGGATTTTCGGCGACACGCCTGTCAGTCGATCGCCGGTCCGAACTTGCCCTTTTGTCCTCTTCCGATGCCATATGCTTCCTTCCCACCCAAAGGAAAACAGATGCGACCCGAAGCGCAGTAACTCATATAATGGTTAAAAAGACAAGTTTTGCTGGGAAATCGGCCATTCGGTCATTCCGCTTCGATCGATGAATTCGCCGAATCTGCAGCCGCCACGGGCCGGGACAACACCCACCAGCTGCCGACCATCAGCAACACGGTCAGCGCCTCGATAATCATCGCCTGCACGATCCCCGCGTTAACGGGATCGCCGTTTGCCACGCCGAACAACCGGCCTGCAAGCGCGGTGCCGTAAAGCGCAGCAGGGACGAGCAATGCCCGCAGCCAGCCCGGCACCAGGGCTCCGATCGCAGCGGCAGCAGCAGCGACAAGGAAGAAGGCCGACAGGTCGGCACGGATCGTGTTCGTCGCGGGTCCCTCGACCAAAATGCCGAACGTCTCGGTATAGCTGGAGGGATCGAACAGCCCCCGCGCTCCGACGATGACAAAGAACAGCGCCCACAGCAGGACGGCACCGCGCAAGACCCAATTGACCATCACTCTTCTCCCCAGCTTGCCGCCAAGCTGCGGCATCGCGTAGAAAAGTTCAATCTATTCCGGGCCGAAGATATTCGGCGGCGAAGGTCTCTTCGATCCACCCGCCACCGAGCACGCGCGAACTGTCGGCGGCATCATATAATACGGCCGCCTGTCCCGGAGCGACGCCATATTCGGCCTCCGCAAAGATCAGGCGCTCACCCTCGACGCGCGCCGCCACCGGCTTCGCCATGCTGCGCACCTTCGCCATCACATCGCGCCCGTCGACCGCGCCAAGCCAGTTCGCCTCGCCCAGCCGCGCGCCCGATACCGCGAGCGCGCGGCGCGGCCCGACGATCACCTGCTTCGCCCCGGCATCGAGCCGCACGACATAAAGCGGCTCGGCCTGTCCGCCAATCTCGATCCCCCGCCGCTGGCCGACGGTATAATGGATAAGGCCCTTGTGCGCGCCGAGCACGGTGCCGTCGACATGGACGATCTCGCCCTGGTCGTCGGCCTCGGGGCGCAGCTTTTTTACCAGCGTCGCATAGTCGCCATCGGGAACGAAGCAGATGTCCTGGCTGTCGGGCTTGCCCGCGACGCCGAGCCCCAGATCGCGCGCGATCTCGCGAACAACAGTTTTTTCGAGACCGCCGAGCGGGAAGCGCAGGAAATCGAGCTGGTCCTGCGTCGTCGCGAACAGGAAATAGCTCTGGTCGCGCGCCGGGTCGACCGCACGGTGAAGCTCGGCGCCCGCGGGGCCCATCACCCTCCGAACATAATGGCCGGTTGCAAGGCAATCGGCGCCCAGATCCTTGGCGAGGCGGAACAGGTCGGTGAACTTCACCCCCATATTACAGCGCACGCAGGGGATCGGCGTCCGGCCGGAAAGATATTCGTCGGCGAATTGGTCGATCACCGTGTCGCGAAAGCGGCTTTCATGATCATAGACATGGTGCGCAAAACCCAGCCGGTCGGCAACCGCGCGCGCGTCGCGGATATCCTGCCCGGCGCAGCAAGCGCCGACGCGCTTCGCCTTGGCGCCATGATCGTAAAGCTGCAGCGTCACGCCGATGACTTCGGCGCCCGACCGCGCGGCGAGCGCGGCGACGACGCTCGAGTCGACCCCGCCCGACATCGCAACGACGATTCGCCGGTCTTTCAGCGGCATGGCCAGCTGGAAATCGGCCTCTGCGAGGCCGGGAGGGGAGGAAATCGTCTCGATCATGGTCGGCGCCATCTAGGGATGCGCAAGTCAAAATGCCAGCTTTTCCGCCATCGGTGTCAAGATATTGACGGGGATTAAGCTTCGCTAACAGGGACTGAAACGGGCATTTACGGGACCTTAGGCCCTCTGCGCTAGACCGGCATCATGAATGTCGCCCCGTCCGAATTTCCGCGCATCGCCGGCGCGGCCAGATTGTCGAAGCCCGGCTTCGACATCATCGCGGCCGTTTCCAGCGCGCGCCAGGCGATGCTGCCAACCGTCCGGCTGCTCCGGACCCGCGCGGTGCGCGAATCGCACGCGGCAACCGTTAACGCGCTGCGCCAGATGTTCGGCAGCACACGCCCGGTTGCGGAACAAAATGGCCCCCGGATCGTTCGTTTCCTCGACCTGTCCGACGACGGGAACGCCCTGCCCGAATCTATGAACAGCCTGTTTACCAGAGGGCTTCAGTCGATGTTGAACCCCTCCGATCTAGAACGAAAAACGTCGGAACTACCCCCATCCGACGAAGCAACCATGGAATGAATATGATCGAGAATCAGAAAATCCGGCCCGCACAGGTCATCGGCCCCTTGGGTGAACCGCTGACGCTGGACACGCTGCCCCCCGCATCGACGACTCGCTGGGTCGTTCGCCGCAAGGCAGAGGTCGTAGCAGCCGTCAACGGCGGTTTGCTGACCGTAGACGAGGTGTGCGAACGTTATGGGCTGACCCTCGAGGAATTTGCCGGCTGGCAGCGGTCGATCGACCGCAGCGGCATGCCGGGGCTGCGCGTCACGCGCATCCAGCACTACCGCGATCTGTACGAGCGCCAGCAGCGCTTTTGATCGAGCGGGACCGGACCAGACACGAGAGGGCGCTTCGGGCGCCCTCTTTTTTTGCTGCGGGCGAGCCCTGGAAATGTCTGCGTTGGGGAGCAGCAGGCAGCACAATCAAAAGAAAAATCATAAATTTCAGTATCATGACATTTTTACTGCAACCCTCGCGTTCACCCGGCGTTAAGCTCCCGAGTCAACTTTGGGAGTCACTCGAAATGCGCAAGATGTTCATTACCCTCGCTGCCACCTCGGCCCTCGCTCTCGGCGCGTGCCAGAGTCCGGCCGCCGACAAGGTCGAGGATCAGGCCGAGGCCAAGGCCGACGTGATCGACGATCAGGCCGACGCCATGCCCGAAGGCCCGGCGAAGGAAGCAACCGAAGCCAAGGCCGACGCTGTCGAAGCGGCGGGCGAGGAAAAGGCCAATGCAATGGACGACAAAGGCGAGATCGCCCCGTCGGAAGTCGGCACGCCGCCCGCGGATCCCGCCAAGAAATAAGGGCTGCCTACCCTAAAGGGCAGGGCGAAGGGCGCCGGGATCGATTCCGGCGCCCTTTGTTCTGCATGGCATTTTTGCCACGCATATGGCCCGCCTGTGATCGTCATCACTACCGCACCGACCCGGCGCCGCTATGCCGCATTGGTGGGCCGGGACTGCTTCTGCAACCCGCGCCACGGCCCCACCCTCCTGCCGCCGCCTGCGACCCGCGGCGGCGGGAGGGACTAGGTTCCGCCTTCCAGCGCACGCAACACATCCTGTACGCCCGGCGCATCGACATCGCCGCGCAGCGCCGCGAGGCCGGCAGCGACGTCGAGCCGATATTCGGCGACTCCCGCCGACTCGCTCGTCCACACCGCATCGAGTGATTTCACGAGCCGCTTCGCCGCGGCATTTTCCGACAATATGTGGACGTCGAGCACCTCCAGCCCTTCGGCGCGGCAATCGACCAGCAGCGCCGCCGTCATCATCCGCGCGAGGCCGCGCCCCTGGAATTCGTCGAGCACCGCAACCGAAAACTCGCCCACCGGCCCGTCATGCCGATGGCGTACCGCATGTACCGCACCGATCGCCGGCCAGCCGGGGCATTCGCTGCACAGCGCTCCCCACGCAATATGGTCGTGCCCGTCGACATCAGCGAGTCGCTGTACCACCGCGTCGGGCAGCGCCGGCGCGGGCGAGAAGAAGCGCAGATAGCGAGACTCGGTCGACAGTTTCGCGATCCCTTCGCGAATGCGCTCCTCGTCATCGGGCGTGATCGCGCGCAGGCACACCGCCGTGCCGTCGTTCAGCGCACTGTGCACTGCGATATCGCCCAGTCGCCCCGCGCGTTTCGGAGCCTGCCCTTGCGCCTGCGTATCCATCCTGATCTCCCGGAACCGAAGGATAGGCAAAGCCTGTGTCACTGGCAATTCGCCACTATTTCCAGCGATGTGCCGCGTAACCTTGCTGTCACACCCCGGGCCTAGCCCCTGACTCCCGGATTGAGGCAGGAGCCGCCCTTATGAACGCGACCACCGCGGATACGATTGTCCTCGAACAGCCCGAGCGTCCCGATCTCGACAAGGGACTCGGTGCCGCGGGCACATTGGGCTTCGGTGCCGCGATCCTCGCGACTTTGCTTTACGTCGCATACAGCGTCTATAGCGACGCTGCCGCAGCCGGTGTCCACGCCACGGCGTTTCTGCCCTTCATTCTGCTGTTCATCGCGCTGCTGATCGCGCTCGGCTTTGAATTCGTGAACGGGTTTCACGACACCGCCAACGCCGTTGCGACCGTGATCTACACCAATTCGATGCCCGCCAATTATGCGGTCGTCTGGTCGGGGTTCTTCAATTTCCTCGGGGTGCTGCTGTCGACGGGCGCGGTCGCGTTCGGCATTGTCTCGTTGCTCCCCGTCGAACTGATCCTCCAGGTCGGATCGAACGCGGGCTTCGCGATGGTCTTCGCATTGCTGATCGCCGCGATCGTCTGGAACCTCGCGACGTGGTATTTCGGCATTCCCTCGTCGAGTTCGCATACGCTGATCGGATCGATCATCGGCGTCGGCATCGCCAATGCGATGCTCCACGGCAAGAGCGGTACCGCGGGGGTCGACTGGACCAAGGCAACCGAAATCGGCTACGCGCTGCTCCTCTCGCCGCTCCTCGGCTTCACCGTCGCGGCGTTGCTCTTCCTCGCGATGAAGACGCTGGTTCGCAACCGCGCACTCTATGAGGCGCCAAAGGGCAATACGCCGCCCCCATGGTGGATTCGCGCGCTGCTGATCTTCACCTGCACCGGGGTCAGCTTCGCGCACGGCTCGAATGACGGGCAAAAGGGCATGGGCCTGATCATGCTCATCCTGATCGGCACGGTGCCGACCGCCTATGCGCTCAACCGCGCGGTGCCCGAAAAATATGTGCAGGAGTTCGTCGTGAACTCGAACGCGGCCGAAGCGGCGCTTGCCGCGCACGGCGGCGGTCCGAACCCGGCAGCCACGTCGCCGCAGGATGCCCGCCGCGCGGTCACCGCCTATATCGCCGACAAGAAACTGTCGCCAGAGACCGTTCCCGCACTCGGGGCGCTCGTCGACCAGGTCGAAATGCAGGTCAGCGGCTATGGCTCGCTCGCCAAGGTTCCCGCTGCCGCGACCGAGAATATGCGCAACGACATGTATCTCGCGTCCGAAGCGATCAAGCGCCTCGGCAAGGAAGAAACGCTCGCTTTTTCTGAAAAGGAGGCAGCGAGCCTCAAGACCTACAAGGAGTCGCTCGACAGCGCGACACGCTTCATCCCGACCTGGGTCAAGATAGCGGTCGCCTTCGCGCTCGGCCTCGGAACGATGATCGGCTGGAAACGCATCGTCGTCACCGTCGGTGAAAAGATCGGCAAGTCGCACCTCACCTATGCGCAGGGCGCGTCGGCTGAACTGGTCGCAATGGGCACGATCGGCGCCGCCGACATGCTCGGCCTCCCGGTTTCGACCACGCATGTCCTCTCGTCGGGCGTCGCGGGCACGATGGCGGCGAACCGGTCGGGGTTGCAGATGTCGACGATCCGCAACCTGCTCATGGCTTGGGTGCTCACGCTTCCGGTATCGATCCTGCTCGCGGGCGGTCTCTACGCGCTGCTGTCGGCCATCTTCTAAAAGGATCATCGCCACGGCAACGGACGAGGCAACGCCATTCCAGGCCTTTGAAACGATCGTGATGCAGCCGGGGCTCATCTGGGGCTGCGCGCGGACGGCAGACGGCACCCGGCTGATCGAGGAATGCGACGAAGCGGCGGGCGCAAGCTTTCGCTGGCTGCACCTCAACCTCGCCGACCAGCGTACGCTGCGCTGGCTCGAGCGCCAGCCGCCGCTTCCGCGTGCGATCAACGAGCTCATGCTCTCGCGCGATACGCACCAGCAGGCGATCGTCGAGGAAGGCATCGTCGGGCTTGTCCTTCAGGATTTCGAGCGCGATTTCGACGCCGCGCAGACGATGCAGATCGGCGCGCTTCACATCGTGATCACGCCCGAGCTGATGCTGACGGGTCGCTATCACCCGATCCGTTCGGCCGACGTCGTCAAGCAGCGGATCGCGCAGGGCATCGATGTCTGCGATGGGGCCGCGGCGCTCGGTCTCGTGATCGGCGCCATGGCCGACGGCCTCAGCCAGCTCGTCCGCGCGGTGGCGGTCGACATCCAGACCGCCGAGGACGAATTTCTGAGCGAGCATCTTTCGCCCGAGACACGCGACCTGATGGCGATCCGTCGCCGCGCGGCTCGGCTCCACCGGATGATCGGGGGCATGCGCGCAGCGCTCCACCGGCTCGAAATGGATCCCGACCTGCCCGCGCTGCTCGCACCCGTCGCCGAGCATCATGTCCAGCGACTCCACGCGCTCGATGCTGATGTCGCCGGAACGCAGGCGCAGCTGCGCATGCTCCGCGACGAACTCGACCTCCAGACCGCACAGCGTACCAACCAGAATCTCTATGTCCTGTCGGTGATGAGCGCGCTGCTCCTCCCCGCGACACTGGTCACCGGCTTTTTCGGCATGAACACCGGCGGACTGCCCTTCGCGCACACAATCGGCGGCACGCTCGTTGCGGGCGTCCTCGCGGTCGCGGCGTCGGGCGCGACCTGGCTGCTGCTCCGCCGGCGGGGCTAATAAAGCTCGGGCACGTACATTTCGGGCGAAATCTCGTGGCGTTCATAATCGTCGTGCCGCACCCGGTCGGGGAGTACGACGGGCGGCTTCTCGACCTCACGATACGGGATTTGCTTCAGCAAATGTGCGATGCAGTTCAACCGCGCCTTCTTCTTGTCGACTGCCTCGACCAGCCACCAAGGCGCTTCGGCGATGTGCGTGCGGTCGAGCATGTCCTCCTTCGCGCGCGTATAATCCTCCCAGCGCCGCCGTGATTCCACGTCCATGGGCGATAATTTCCATTGCTTCAGCGGGTCGTGGATCCGCATCTGGAAGCGGAACTGCTGCTCCTCGTCGGTGATCGAGAACCAGTATTTGATCACCCGGACGCCCGAGCGCACCAGCATCCGCTCGAACTCGGGGACCGAGCGGAAAAACTCTTCGCACTCGTCCTCGGTGCAGAAGCCCATCACGCGCTCGACCCCCGCGCGGTTGTACCAGCTGCGGTCGAACAGCACGATCTCGCCCGCCGCGGGCAGGTGCGGGACATAACGCTGGAAATACCATTGCGTGCGCTCGCGCTCGTTCGGCGCGGGCAGCGCGACGACGCGGCAGACGCGCGGATTGAGCCGCTGGGTGATGCGCTTGATCGCGCCGCCCTTGCCCGCCGAATCGCGCCCTTCGAACAGCACCGCGACCTTCAGCCCCTGCGTCTGGACCCAGTCCTGCAGGATGACGAGTTCGTGCTGGAGCCGGAACAGCTCGCGGAAATAGATTCGCCGGTCGAGCGCTTCGCGGTCGGGGTGATCGGACAGGTCGCCGAGCAAGGCCTCGAGCCGGCTCTCGTCCATTTCCATCTCCAGCTCCTCGTCGAAGCTGTCGGCGATCTCGTCCTTGATCCGGTCAAGGTTGGTCAGCATGTCGTCCATGGGCAGGCTCCTGCGGTCGCGGCGACGCTAGGCAGGCTGGATTGCGGACTTATGACAGGCCGTCAGGCATCATCCCCCATCCGCAGCGCGGCGATAAACGCCTCCTGCGGAATGTTCACATTACCGTACTCGCGCATCCGCTTCTTGCCCTCTTTCTGCTTTTCGAGGAGCTTCTTCTTGCGGGTCGCGTCGCCGCCGTAGCATTTGGCGGTCACGTCCTTGCGCAGCGCGGCGATGGTTTCGCGGGCGATCACTTTCCCGCCTATGGCTGCCTGGATCGGAATCTTGAACATGTGGCGCGGGATCAGGTCCTTGAGGCGCTCGCACATGCCGCGGCCGCGGCTTTCGGCGCTGCCGCGGTGGACAATCATGGAGAGCGCGTCGACCGGCTCGTTGTTGACGAGGATGCTCATCTTGACGAGGTCGCCGGCGCGGTGGCCGATCTGGTGATAGTCGAACGACGCATAACCGCGGCTGATGCTCTTCAGCCGGTCGTAGAAGTCGAACACCACCTCGTTGAGCGGCAGCTCATAGGTGATCTGCGCGCGGCCGCCGACATAGGTCAAATTCTTCTGCACCCCGCGGCGGTCCTGACACAGTTTCAGGATGGGGCCGAGATAATCGTCGGGCACGTAGATCACCGCCTCGATCCACGGCTCCTCGATCTCGTCGATGCGGTTCGGGTCGGGCATGTCGGCGGGGTTGTGGAGCTCGATCTCCTTCGCCGCCTCGTTCTTCGTGTGGCTGAGCTTAAGCTTATACACCACCGACGGCGCCGTCGTGATCAGGTCGAGGTCGTACTCGCGCGTCAGCCGCTCCTGAATGATCTCGAGGTGGAGCAGGCCGAGGAAGCCGCAGCGGAAGCCGAAGCCCAATGCGGCCGAGCTTTCCATCTCGAACGAGAAGCTCGCGTCGTTGAGGCGGAGCTTCTGGATGCTTTCGCGGAGCTTCTCGAAGTCGTTCGCGTCGGTCGGGAACAGGCCGCAGAAGACGACCGGCTGTACTTCCTTGAACCCCGGCAGCGGGTTCGCGGCGGGCTTCTTCGCGTCGGTCACCGTGTCGCCGACGCGCGCCTGCGCGACGTCCTTGATCTGCGCGGTGATGAAGCCGATCTCGCCGGGGCCGATCTCGGTCAGCTCCTCGCGCTTCGGCGTGAAGCAGCCGACGCGGTCGATCAGGTGGGTGGTGCCCGCCTGCATGAACTTGATCTGCTGGCCTTTTTTCAGAATCCCGTCGACGACGCGGACGAGGATGACGACGCCGAGATAGGGGTCGTACCAGCTGTCGACGAGCATCGCGAGCAGCGGCGCGGCGGCGTCGCCCTTCGGTGGCGGGATCTTGGTGACGATCGCCTCGAGGCATTCCTCGATGCCGATCCCCGACTTCGCCGAGGCGAGCACCGCGTCGTCGGCGGGCAACCCGATGATATCTTCGATCTCGGCCTTCACCTTGTCGACGTCGGCCGCAGGCAGGTCGATCTTGTTGATCACCGGCACGATTTCATGGTCGTGCTCGATCGACTGATAGACGTTCGCGAGCGTCTGCGCCTCGACCCCCTGCGCGGCGTCGACGACGAGCAGCGCGCCCTCGCACGCGGCGAGCGACCGCGAGACTTCATAGGCGAAGTCGACGTGGCCAGGCGTGTCCATGAGGTTGAGCTCATAGGTTTCGCCGTCGTGCGCCTTGTACTTCAGGCGCACGGTCTGCGCCTTGATCGTGATCCCGCGCTCCTTCTCGATGTCCATATTATCGAGGACCTGCGCCGACATTTCGCGCGCGGTCAGCCCGCCGGTGAACTGGATCAGCCGGTCGGCGAGCGTCGACTTGCCATGATCGATGTGCGCGATGATGGAGAAGTTGCGGATATGCGAAAGCGGGGTTGTCATGGAAGGCCCACTAGCAGCGGAAATGCGCGCTGTCAGCAGGGAGTGGGTGGCGCTGCGCGGGCGGCGCAACTTTCATCCAAAGGTCAGGGAAAGTCAGCCCCGTGACGCACCCCTTTTCGGCTTCCGCAGGCGACCAAGCGCGGGTCGTGCGTGTCGTTCCCATCGCAAACGGGCGCAAGGTTGCAAAGGTCGCAACAGCTGCGACCTTTCGCCACGGATGCGTTGCGGCGAAACAACAGTTTTCCCACGAATCAAAGAGCCAAGGAACGGACGCTGGCATGGCGCGATAATGTAGGAAAGGGGTTTCTGGCCGCGAAGAGTGGAGGATCAGGCAGCGAGGTCAGAAGGTCAGCCACCGCGCGCAATCATCGCGCACCCGCGCATCGCCATCCCGCATCCCCCGCTCCAGCACCGCCGCCCTGCCCGCGCCCTCCTCCACCGCCGCCAGCGCCCCGATCGCATTCGCGCGCACCCGTGGCACCGGATGCGACTTGGCGAACTGCTCCGCCACATCCCGACCATTGTCGGTCAAATGCACCGCGCAGCGCAGCAGCATTTCGCCGCTCGTCAGTGTCGGGCGCTTGGCGATCGTGCCGGCTTCGAGGTCGACGATATATTGGTCGCGCCAGGGGACATGCTCGCCCTCGTCCATGATGTTAAGGCTGATCGAGAGGCTGTCGGGCGGGAGCTGGCTGTGGATGTCACGGTGGGCGCGGTAGAGCATCGTCTTGCCTTCATCGAGCTGGCTGCGCTCGACGAATGTCAGGTTCAGTGGTTCGCCGAGGCGGCCGTCGACGGTTTCGGGATCATACTCATAATAGTCGCTGATGTAGCCAGGGCCGAAATAGCCGGTGGTGAGAAAGCTGAAATTATGGTCGTGCGGGACGCCGTAGGAGAAGGCCGCGGGGCCGCTTGCGGTATAGGCGGCGTCGCGTTCGGACGGCCATAGGTTCGCGCGGAGGTAACAGCCGCGCGGGCTGCGGTAGAGAAAGGAAGACCTGCGCCGAATAGCGGTTGATTTCGAGCTGGTTGGCGTAGCTCGCCTTGAGCGCTGCGATGACGCGGTCGGCGAGGAAGTCGGCGTTGCGCGACAGGCCGGCGAGGAGTTCGGCGCAGCGCGCAATGCTCGCCTCGTCGGTGAGGTCGACGCCGCTTTCGTCGAGGCGGGCGGTCACTTCGGCGAGGTCGAGCGTCGGGCCCGAAGGCGGGTCGATCAGGCGGGGCATGGGGCCGGATTCCGGTCGCGCCGCGCGGATGTCGGGGTGGAGGGCACCGGGCTTGTGCAAGGCCCCGGCCCTCCACCCCCTTCCCGCCCCGTCTCACCGGAAGGCGGGAAGATCAGCGAACGGGTGGCCGCGGCAGCGCGGCGCACTTCGGGATGCGGATCGGACGCCGACATCGCCTCCAGAAGCGGGTGCGCGGCCGCGCTGTCGAGCGCGACCAGTTCGCGCATCGCGTTCCAGCGCGCGGCGAAATCCTCGCTCTGTATCTCGGCAGCGAAAAGCGGGGCGGCGTCGGTCCGGCCGAGGTGACGCAGCAATGCAAGCGCCATCTGGCGGAAGCTGCTGTCGCGGCGCGAGGCGCTGACGTGGAGCAGGCCGCCGTTCGCGATATCATAGGTACGAATCGGCAGCGGCGACGGCGGCTGGACCGTGAGTTCGAGGAGCAGCACGTCGGCGCGCCCGCCCGCGAGGGTGATCGCCTGTCGCGCGGTGTCGAGCCGCAGCGTTTCCCCCTGCTGCAGCGGGCGCGGCGGCAGGCTGTGGCATGGCGCGGCACCCTTGGCCGTGAACCCGCCGGCCTCTTCGGCCGCGCCGACCGCGACCGAATGCTGATGGAGTGCAGCCTTGCCGCTTGCGAGGATATGCAGCGCGGCGTGGCCGGGGATGAAGACCGCGCGGGCGGGCGCGGGCGCAGGAGCAAGCGTCGCGAACGGCCATAGCTGGAGCGACAGGCGCACCGCGCCGCGCTCGGCAAGGACCAGGCTGCCCGGACCATCGTTACCGCCGGCGGGACGCAACGGCGGTCGTGCAAAAGGATCGGCGCGCAGCAGGTCCAGCGCCGCGTCGATGCGGCCGCGAAGCCAGAAGATGTCGGTTAGCCATGGCAGGAGCTGCGTGATCGTCTCTTCGGCGGGGACATCGGCTACGGCGTCGATCGCCGCGAGCAGGCCGCAGGGCGCGGTATCGGCGATATTCCGCGCGGCATCGAGCGCTGCCACCGCGCGGCGCATCGCTAGGCGGCGAGCGGCGTCAACGCGCGGAAAATGATCGTGGCGGGAGCGGATGGAGGTCATCGCATATGGTGGAACGGGCTGGCGCCGGGTTGGCGGGCGCCAGCCCGCTCGCGCCCGGTCAATCGTAGATGATCATGGCGATGGTGACTGCGATTTCGAAAACCGACGGCCCCGACGATACGCTTTCGCCGATGAGCGAGCCGAACAGCCCGACCGCGGTGTCGAGCAAAGGCAGCGCGTCGATATCGATCGATGGCAAAGTCATATTCCCCCTCCTGTCCTGTCCGGCGGCCGCTTCGGCCGCCGGCAGCAGGGCTAGGAAGCGACGGAGGCGCCGCCCAGTTAACTTATCGTAATGGCGTCATGTCGCTGGTCGAAGCCCGGTTGCCGCCGCCGCCCGCCGGGATAGGGTGCGCCGTCGAAAACCGGGAGACCCATTCATGCGCCGTACGATCGCTGCCGCCCTTTGCACCCTCATGCTCGCTGGCCCCGCTGCCGCCGAGACATTGCTCGTCGGAAACAAGGGCGAGGATACGCTGAGCATCATCGCGCTTGGTTCGGGCGCCGAGCTGGCGCGGGTGCCGACGGGCAAGATGCCGCACGAGATCGCGGTCTCGCCCGATGGCCGGCAGGCCGCGGTGGTCGCCTATGGCAGCACGACGATCGACGTGTTCGATGTCGCGAGCCATAGCAAGGTCCGGATGATCGACCTCAGCCCCAACCAGCGGCCGCACGGGTTGCTGTGGCTGTCCGACGAGCGGCTGGTCGCTACGACCGAGGGCAGCGATTCGGTCGCGGTAGTCGCACCCGACGGCACGCTGACGTCGATCGCGACGGGGCAGAAGGGCACGCATATGATCGTCGTCGCGCCCGGCAACCGCACGGCCTACACCGCCAATATCGCGCCGGGGACGGTGAGCGTGCTCGATTTGAACGACGCGAAGAAGCTGCGCGACCTGGCCGTCGGCGGCAAGCCCGAGGGGCTGGCGCTGACGCGCGGCGGGCGCGAATTGTGGGTCGGCGATCTCGATGCGCCGCGCGTGTCGATATGGGATACCGCCACGGGCGAGAAGATCGCCGAACAGCCGGTCGACCCCGTCGCGATCCGCGTCCTGGCGAGCCCCGACGGCAAGCTGGTCGCGACGAGCAATATCGCGTCGGGCACGATCAGCCTGTTCGACGCCGAAACGCGCGCGCTGCTGAAGACGATCAAGGTGTCAGGCGAGGCGGCGAAAGGGCAGGTCACGTTGCTGTTCAGCGCGGACTCGAAGCGGCTCTATGCCGCCGAGACCGGGCACGACAAGGTCGCCGAGATCGACGTTGCAAGCGGCGAAGTGCTGCGTCGCATCGCCGCGGGCAAGAACGGCGACGGCCTGGCGATCGCGCCCTAAGCTTCGGAGCGCAGCTTTTCGCGGAAAGAAGCAAGGCGGTGGACCGCCTCGTCGAGAACCGCACCGTCCTTGGCGAAGCAGAGGCGCAGGATGTGGCGCGGGCCGTCGCCTTCGAACAGCGCCGAGACGGGGATCGAGGCGACACCGGCTTCGCGCACCGCGCGCTCGCTGAACTCGCGGTCGGACAGTTCGATCCCCGACGCGGCGAGGTCGATGCACAGGAACCAGGTTGCGGCATTCGGCAGGACGGTGAAGCCGGCGGCGTCCAGCGCCTCGGCAAGGCGGCGGCGCGAGGCCGCCCATCCGCCGCGCTGCGCCGCAAACCAGCTATCGGGCCGGCCCAGCCCCTCCGCCACCGCCCATTGCAGCGCGGGCGGCGTCGTGAAGGTCAGGAACTGGTGCGCACGGCCGAGCGCGGTCGCCAGTTCGGGGGCGGCACAGATCCAGCCGGTTTTCCATCCCGTCAGCCCGAAAATCTTGCCCGCCGAACCGATCTTCACCGCGCGTTCGGCCATGCCCGGGAAGGACGTCAGCGAGCGGTGCGGTGCGCCGTCGAAGCGGACATCCTCCCAGACCTCGTCGCAGATCGCGACAAGATCGTGGCGCACGCAGGTTTCCGCGAGCATCGCGAGTTCGGCTTCGCACGCGACCGTGCCGGCGGGATTGAGCGGGTCGTTGACGATCATCGCGCGCGTGCGCGGGGTGATCGCCGCGGCAAGCTGCTCGGCTTCGTATCGCCAGTCGGGCGGGGCCAGCGCGACCGAGACCGGAATGCCGCCCGCGCGGCGGATCATCGGCGCATAGCTGTCGTAGGCCGGCTGGAACAGGATAACCTCGTCGCCCGGCGCGACGAGTGCGAGAATGGCCGCGGCGAGCGCCTCGGTCGCGCCCGAGGTCACCACGACCTGTTCGCGGGTGAGCGCCAGCCCCTGCCGCCGCGCGTAGAAGGCGCAAATCGCATCGCGCAGTTCGGGAAGGCCGAAAGCGGGCGGATATTGGTTCGATTGTTCGGCGAGCGCGCGCGCCGCGGTGGCGATCATGTCGGGGTGCGGCGGCTCGTCGGGAAAGCCCTGCCCGAGGTTGATCGCGTCATGCGCCCGCGCTAGCCCCGACATATGCTCGAAAATCGTCGGCGCCATCGCGGCATAGAGCAGGTGCGCTGGGCTCATGGCCGCGCAATCCAGAGCGACAGGCCGGGCGGCGGGTCGGCGGGCGGCGCATCGGCAATATGGCGCGCAGCGTCGGCGCGGGCACGGTCGAGGATGGCCCCGGGAATGTCCGCGGGGTGAAAGATATGATCGGCTTCGCCCAGCAGGCGCGCGGCGCGCAGCGTGAGATCGTCGGGATCGGCGCTTGCCAGAGCGATGGTTTCGATGCGCGCGGGCTGTGCGCCGGTTTCGCTCGCCAGCCAGCCTTCGACCTTGTCCGCCGCAGCGGAGTCGAGCGGGTCGAGCGCACCGCCGCGCACGAGCGCGGCGTCGATGGCGCGGCGGCGATCGGCGGGGGCGGGCCAGCGCGCTTTCATCGCGTCGCGCGCGGCGTGGAGCGCCGAGGCGAGCGCGCCGAGGCGGGCGGGGAGCAACGCCTCGATGCGCTGGCGAACGGCTTTTGCGAGGCCGGCGGACGCACCGCCGGTCCCGATCGCGATCGTGACCGGGGCGCGGTCGACGATCGCGGGGGTGGTGAAGTCGCAGAGGTAGGGGCGATCGACGACATTGACGAGAAGCCCGCGCGCGCGGAGCACTTCGGCGGCGGCACGCGCTTCGTCGTCATCGTCCAGGGCGACGAAGGCGATCGTCGCGCTGGCTTCCCATGCCGGGACGATGCGACCGCCCGCGCGCGCGATCAACCGTGCCTTCGCCTCGGCGGCTTC
>NZ_DASWTD010000459.1:0-18023 GCF_036402335.1 Sphingopyxis sp.
CGCAGACGAGCAAGGTCGGCATCGCGATCGCCGCGAGCATATCGGGCGAAGTGTCGGTGAAGCTGTCGAGGAGGTGCCCCGCGGCGATACGGTCGACCTTCATCGTCTTCATGAACTGGATCGACAGCCAGGTATCGTCGCCGCGCTTTGCCGTTTCATATTCGGCGATCACGCGCTTGAAAAATTGCCCGCGCCGCTGCCAGCCGGCGAGTCCGGCCAGCCCCATGCCACCAAGGATCAGGCGGCGCGGCCGCATCCCCGCAACCACCGCGCGCACGCTGGTCCGCGCACCGAGCGAAAAGCCGCCGAGATCGAAGTCGGTTAGCCCAAGATGGGCGACCAGATCCTCAAGGTCGTGCACCAGCACGTCGGCCGGGTAAAATGCCTCGTCGTGCGGTGCCTCGCTCGATCCATGGACGCGCAGGTCGGGCATGATCACGCGGTAACCCGCCACCGCGATGCGCGCCGCAGTGCCGAATTTGATCCAGTTGACCTCGCCGCTTGAAAACAGCCCGTGGAGCAGCAGCAATGGCCGGGCGTCGCCGGCCTCCGGGCCCATCTCGCGCCACGCCAGTCGCACGCCGTCGCGCGCCTCGAAAAATTGCGGTTCGATCGTCATGCGCCGCGCTATGCGCCCATCACGTCCGGTTCGGCAAGTGTCGATCAGCGCGGGCGCAGCCCCTTCTGCTCCATGCGCCACTTCGCCATTTCGATCCGGTCCTGCCCGAAAAAGGGCTCACCCTCGAACACCAGCGTCGGTACGCCCCAGTGACCGGCGATCTCGAGCGCGACCTGGTTGGCGGCGATTTCATTGTCGAGCACCACGGCTTCGGCCTCCGCCTCGGCATCGAGTTCGGCGAGGTCGAGGCCTGCACGCCGCGCGGCGCCCGCCAGATGGTCGCCCAGATGCCAGTCCTGCGCGCCGCCCCAGATCAGCTGCGCGGTTTCATCGGCAAAAGCGAGGCTCTTGCCGCGCCGCGATGCCGCCTGCCCCAGCCGGGTCAGGCGATGGATATAGGGTTGCTCGGCGGCGATCGCGCGTGTCGCCATATCCTGCACGATCGGATCGGGCCGCGGCGGCCCGAAGGGAATGCCGTGAAACTGCGCGACGCGGATCATGTCGCGCACCGTATAACTCAGCCAGTTGGGGTGATTACGCTCGAAGAAATCGGGCTGGCGGATCGCGAGCGGATAAACGGGACGCAAGTTGATCGTCACATCGTGGCTGGCGGCAAGCGCGCGGTACCGGCCAATCGCAAGATAGCTGTACGGCGAACGAAAGGACCAGAATAGGTCGGCGATCAAAGTCATGACGTCATCCTGCCCAAAAAAACGCCCGACGCAAGCAGTGTAAAAAAAATTTACAACCGGATTCGAGGTTGTTGGCAAGGGCATCGCCCTGTTGAATATAATAGCAATTGCTATTATATCCTATGACATGAGTGAAACGATCGGCTTCCTGCTCAATGACACCGCGCGCCTGTTCCGGCGCTCGTTCAACGCGCGTACGCGCGACAGCGGGATCACCGCGCTGCAATGGCGGCTGATCACTTACCTCAAGCGTCACGAGGGTATTCGTCAGGGGCCGCTCGCCGAACTGATCGAGGTCGAACCGATCACCCTGTCGCGGATGGTCGACCGGCTGGTCGAGGCCGAACTGGTCGAACGCCGCGCCGATCCCGCCGACCGCCGCGCCTGGCAGCTTTACCTGACGCCGCGCGCGGGCGAACTGCTGGGCGGCATGCGCCCCGTCGCCGACGCGCTGACCGCCGAAGCCATCGAAGGATTGAGCAGCGCCGAAGTCGACCAGCTCGTCGGCCTTGTCGAGCGCGTTCGCGCCAATCTGTCCCGCCGCATTTGCCAAAAAGAAAAAGAGACCGCCTGATGGATCAGCTCTCCCCGTCCCGGCCCGCCAAGAACCCCGCCGCCGAAGATGCCACCCCGCCCAGGGCCGCGCCGAAGGCCGATCCGCTGCCCGACGCCGCGCCGGCCGCCGAAGCCGCGCCCAACGCAAGCTGGCGCACCCGCCTGCTGATGTTCGGCCTGCCCCTGGCTCTGATCGCGGGCGGTGCGGGTTGGTGGCTGACGAGCGGCGGGTCGGTGTCGACCGACAACGCCTATGTCCAGATGGACAAGGTCTCGGTCGCCGCCGAAGTCGGCGGCCGCATCACCGAAGTCGCGGTGCGCGACGGGCAGCAGGTCGCGAAAGGCCAGCTGCTCTTCCGCATCGACGGCGAACCCTATGCGTTGACCGTCGCGCAGGCGACCGCCGCGATCGACGCGGCCGAGGTCGAGGTCGGCAACCTGTCGGCGAGCGCAAACACGTCGAGTGTCGACATCGCCGCCGCGCGCGAGGACGTCAAATTCGCGCAAATGACCTTCGACCGGCAGGCGGCGCTGATGGAAAAGGGCTTCACGACCAAAGCCGCCTACGACGCCTCGCGCCATGCGCTCCAGCAGGCGCGTGAGAGCGTCCGCCAAGCCGAGGCTGCGGCCGCCGAAGCGCGCACGAAACTTGCCGCCGGCCCGTCGAGCGGGATCAACCCGCAGGTCGAGGCGGCGCGCGTCCAGCGCTCGCAGGCTGAGGTGAACCTCGGCCGCACGACGGTGCGCGCGCCGAGCGCGGGCCGCATTGCGCAGTCGGACCGGCTGCAGGTCGGCCAGATGATGGTCGCGGGGCTGCCCGCGGTCACTTTGGTCGACACCGCGCACCCGTGGGTCGAGGCCAATTTCAAGGAAACCGACCTCGCCGACATGCGCGTCGGCCAGCGCGCCGAAATCAGCTTCGACGCCTATCCCGGCGTAAAGGTCCGCGGCCATGTGCTGACGATCGGCGCGGGCACCGGCAGCGAATTTTCGGTGCTGCCCGCGCAGAACGCCACCGGCAACTGGGTCAAGGTTACGCAGCGCGTGCCGGTGCGGATCGCCTTTGACGAAAAGCCGGCGCGCGACATGATCGCGGGGCTATCGGCCGATGTCCGGGTGTTTACGAAGTAAGCTCCCGTGGCGAGCAACGCCCTTCCCCGCCGCTCCGCCGCTGCGGCGCTCCCCGACGACGACAGCATCCCGCTGCACGAACGCGTGCGCTATCGCGGGTTGCTGACCGTCGCCGTCATGGGCGCGTCGATCATGCAGATCCTCGACACGACGATCGCCAACGTCGCGATCCCGCATATGCAGT
Source organism: Sphingopyxis sp. (assembly GCF_036402335.1). Taxonomy (GTDB): domain Bacteria; phylum Pseudomonadota; class Alphaproteobacteria; order Sphingomonadales; family Sphingomonadaceae; genus Sphingopyxis. The sequence continues at coordinate 3,182 of NZ_DASWTD010000459.1, forward strand.
CGGCATTGGGCGCAACGAGCGAGACGGTGACGTGGGTGCTGACGAGCTATATCCTCGCCTCGGCGGTCGCGATGCCGATCACCGGCTGGCTCGCCGACCGGATCGGGCGGCGCGAATTGTTCATGGCGGCGGTCGTCGGCTTCATCATCGCGTCGATGGCGTGCGGCGCCGCGCAGACGCTCGAACAGATGGTCGCCTTCCGCTTCCTGCAGGGGGTGAGCGCGGCCTTCATCGGGCCGCTGTCGCAGTCGGTGATGCTCGACATCAACCCGCCCGAGCGCCATGCGCGCGCGATGTCGATCTGGGGCATGGGGATCATGATCGGGCCAATCCTCGGCCCGATATTGGGCGGCTGGCTGACCGAAAGCGTCAACTGGCGCTGGGTCTTTTACGTCAACCTGCCCGTCGGCCTGCTCACGCTTGCGATGATGTGGGCACTGCTGCCCAAGACAAAAAGCGTCACGCGGCGGTTCGACCTCTTCGGCTTCTCGATGCTCGCGCTGGGGCTCGCCGCCTTGCAGTTGATGCTCGACCGCGGCGCGCATCTCGACTGGTTCGACAGCATTGAAATCTGGATCGAACTCGGCGTCGCCATCTCGTGCCTGTGGATGTTCATCGTCCATATGTTCACCGCGCGCGCGCCGCTGTTCAGCCGCCTGATGCTTGCCGACCGCAACCTCGTCACCGCGATGGGCTTCATGATTGTGATCGGCGTCGTGATGTTCGCATCGATGGCGCTGCTGCCGCCGATGCTGCAGAACCTGTTCGGCTGGCCGGTGATCGATACCGGCGTCATCCTCGCGCTGCGCGGGATCGGCATCCTCGCCAGCATGTGGGTCGCGGGGCAGCTGCTGGGCAAGATCGACGCGCGCTGGATGGTCGGCACCGGGCTGCTCATCGCCGCTTACTCGCTCTGGCAGATGAGCCATTGGTCGCTCGAAATGGGGATGCAGCCGGTGATCGTCAGCGGGCTGGTGCAGGGGCTGGGCATGGGGCTGATCTTCATCCCGCTGAACACGATGGCGTTCGCGACGATCCAGCCGCAATATCGCACCGACGGATCGAGCCTGCTCAACCTGTTCCGCAGCATCGGCGCGTCGGTCGGCATCTCGATCGTGACGACGCTGCTCGGCGCGAACATCCAGACGAGCCACGAGGATCTGGCGGCGCATGTCACCAACAGCTCGGTGAGCTTGCTCGACCCGTCGACCGCCGACCGGTTCGGCATCGCGGGCGACGCGGCGATGGCGATGGTCAATGCCGAGATCAACCGGCAGGCGGCGATGGTTGCCTATATCGACGATTTCTGGCTGATGATGTGGGTGACGCTGGCGTCGGTGCCGCTGGTGCTGCTGCTACGCCCGCCGAGGCCGGGCGGGCCGAAGGCGTCGGCGGCGGATATCGGACATTGACGATCATGGCACGGACGGACAGGCGCGAGATTGCAATGCGGATCGTCATCGACACGCCAGTCGCCGGAGTCCTCCATAGCCTGCAGGCCAGGGACGGCCATCCACTCGATCCGAAATCATCGGGCGCCGGCGAGCCGCTCGCGTTCGACTTCACGATCGGCGTCGCGCCGGGACCGAAATTCTTCGGCGATCAGGTGCGGCGCGAGGGGGCCGAGCGGCGCTTCGTCTATATCCGCATCGGTCAGGCAGCCGGCGACCCGTCCTCGCCCTGGACTCGCCGGATGAAGATCGACATCCACGACATCGATCAGCACCTGCTCGACAGCGCGGCAAGCGATGGTCGTCGCATCGAGATATCGGTCAACGGAACCGGAAAGGACAGCACCCCCGCCTGCGCCACTGTCCCGCCGATGGCGCGCCGGCTGGTTTAGCGGAAGAAGCAGTTGTTGCCAGCGAACAGCGCGTCGATCTTCGCCGAGTCGCCCGGCGCCGCGAACATCCCGCCGATGGCATTGTCGCCCGACCCGATGCTGAATTCCTCGCCCAGCGTGCTGTCCTCCAGATCGACGATCGAGACCGTTTCCTTCGCCCTGGCGCGAGTCGTGCCGATGGCGATCCCGCTCATCGTCGAATAGGCCCTGGCCCCCGGCTCGTTGCCGAGGAACCAGCCGACGAATTTGCCGCCCTGGAAGTTGAGCGTCATCGCGTCGTAGCGGGTGAATTCCATCGAACCCGCGCCGCATTCCGCGTTCGTGCTGCGGTCGTCTTCCTTGCCCGTGACGTTCGCGAGCGCGGTTTCGGCCTGCGCGCGCGGCACCCCGAAAGCGAGCAGGCTGGTCTTGCCGCTGGCCTTGTCGACGAAACGCAGCCCTTCGCCGTCGAGGCTGACCGCGGTGGTTGCGGCATTCGGGCCGTCGAGCTTCGCTTCGGGAACCGCCGGCGCGACGGGGTCGGCATCGACGGGCGCCTTGTCGGCGGCGGGCTTGCACGCGGCAAGCAGCGCCACCATCGCGAGAGTCGTGAACTTGCGCATGCTATCTCCTGTCGCGGCGCGGGATCGCCAGGACCAGTATCGCACCCAGCACTGCAAGCGCCATATCCTTTTGCGCGTCCCAGATATCGCCCTGCTGCCCGTTATAGCGGTCCGCGGTCTCGCCCGCCGCGACGATGGTGAGCAGCCATTCGAAGATTTCGTAAAGGCACGAGATGGCGAGGACCCACGCAAGCACGGTCAAGCCCGCGCCGCGCGGACCGAGCCCGCCCCAGCGTCGCGCGATTTCAGCGACAGGGATCACCGATAGCGCCCCGAAGGCGAAATGGACGAGCCGGTCATAATGATTGCGCGTCCAGCCGAAAGCGTCGGACAGGCTCGTGCCGGCCAGCGCGCGCGCCCAGTCGTCATAGGGCACATTGCTGTAGGCGTAACGGCCACCGAGCGTGTGCAATGCCATGAACGCCACGATGCAGGCGACCGATGCCGTCGACAGCGGCCAGCGGCGGAGCAGCAGGGGCGAGGCGATCAGCAGCAGCATCGTCGGGATATGCTGAAGCAGCGCGATCTCGGGATAAGGCTGGTCGATCTGGGCGAGCAGCAACAATATCAGGAGCAGGCCGAGCAGGCGGCGCTGCACGGGCGGGGTGGCGGTGCTCACCAGCGCAGTGACATGCAGCTGAGCCCCGCGTCGATATGCGCGATCTGGTCGGTCGCCAGCGGACGGACCTCGATGCCGCGCGCGGCGAGCAACGCGTGCGTCGCGAGCCAGCGATCGCCGACGAGGACAGTATCGCGGATGCGCAGGATATTGGCGGCAGCCTCCTCGCCCGGCGGGGTCGTCACGACTTCGAGCCCGTCAAACTCCGGACAGGCCGCGAGTGCGGGGACGGCGAGGATCGTGCGTTCGTCGATCAGCCCGCAGCCGGTTTTGAAATGGAGGACGCCCGGCGGGGTTTCGGCAATCTCGGCACGATAACCGAGTTCGGCCAACAGTCCTGCAAGCTCCTCGGCACCCGCGCGGTCGGTGCGTGCTGAAAGGCCGATGATCACCCGGTCGGAAAGGCGCAATATGTCGCCGCCGTCGGCATAGCCGGGGCCGGTCATTTCAAGCAGGCGTTTATGGCAGGCGGTAAGCGGCGCGCGGATATATTCGACCTCGCCAGCGCGGCTCGGCGCACCGGGGCGAAGCAGGATCGCGCCTTCGGGAAAGGTCAACGCGACATCTTCGGTAAACAGCGCATCGGGAAAATCGTCGAGCGGCGGCAGGACTTCAACCGCAAGGCCGAGTTCGCGAAGCGTCGCGACATAGGCCTCATGCTCGGCGACGAGGCCAGGGAAATCGGGATCGGGGCCGCCATCGGCGCGGATGCCGTGCACCGCCGAGCGCGCAGGCGCGCGGCAGAGCGCATGGGTGAAGCGCGCAGGGTCAAGGCTCATTCGCTGGTCCGTTCGAAGATCCGGCCGCACAGGTAGACGGCATCGCCCTCGCTCCAGTTTTCGAGGTGACCGTCGACGAAATCGAACTCGTACAGGGTATCGTCGAGCCGGATCGTGAGCGGCGAGTCGCGCATCCGTTCGACGCGATAGCTTCCGACCGACCGCCAGCCTTCGACCGTGAGTTCATATTTGAAATCGGGCTCGAAGCGGATGAGCGCATCGACCTGTTTCGTGCCGGGCGTTTCGCCTTCCTCGCATTTCTCGCCGGTCATTTTCCACGTGCCGAGAAGCTCGTCGGGTACGACCGCAAGCTCTCCGAACGGTTGTTCGGCCAAGTTTTGGGTCGCGGCGGACGGGACGCCGGATACCGCCAGAGCGAGCATCCCGGCAATGAAAACCATCCGCCGCGCCATGAAATCAGCCCTTCTTCAAATGCCGCCGTCCCAGCAGTTCGGCGATCTGCACCGCGTTCAGCGCGGCGCCCTTGCGCAAATTGTCCGAAACGCACCAGAGGTTCAAGCCGTTGTCGACGGTCGAATCCTCACGGACGCGCGACACGAAGGTCGCGAAATCGCCGACGCATTCGACGGGGGTTATGTAGCCACCGTCCTCGCGCTTGTCGTGGAGCACGACGCCCGGCGCCTCGCGCAGGATGCGCTGCGCATCCTCGGCCGACAGCTCATCCTCCATCTCGATATTGATCGCTTCCGAATGGCCGACGAAGACGGGGACACGGACGCAGGTCGCGGTGACCTTGATCTTCGGATCGAGGATCTTCTTGGTCTCGACGACCATCTTCCACTCTTCCTTGGTCGATCCGTCGTCGAGGAATTTGTCGATGTGCGGAATGACGTTGAAGGCGATCTGCTTGGTGAACTTCTGCACGTCCTTTTCGTCGCCGACGAAGATCTGGCGCGTCTGGTTCCACAGCTCGTCCATGCCCGCCTTGCCCGCGCCCGACACCGACTGATAGGTCGAGACGACGACGCGCTTGATCGTCGCCGCGTCGTGGAGCGGCTTGAGCGCGACGACCATCTGCGCGGTCGAGCAATTGGGGTTCGCGATGATGTTGCGCTTGGTATAGCCGTCGATCGCGTCGGGGTTCACCTCGGGTACGATCAGCGGCACGTCGGGGTCCATGCGATAGAGCGACGAGTTGTCGATCACGACGCAGCCCGCCGCGGCCGCCTTGGGCGCGTGGATCGCGGTCGCGTCGCTGCCGATTGCGAAAATCGCCATGTCCCAGCCCGACCAGTCGAAATTCTCGATATTCTGGCACTTCACGGTTTTACCGGTATCGCCGATTTCGATCTCGTCGCCCTGGCTGCGCGACGATGCGACCGCCGCCAGTTCGTCGTAGGGAAATTCGCGCTCGGCGAGAATGGCGAGCACTTCGCGCCCGACATTGCCCGTGGCCCCGGCGACTACGATACGATAACCCATTTATTCACTCCTCAGTGCAAATACTCGGTTGAAAACGTTACGATATTCAGACTTTCCAGCGAAAATGGCCGGTCAGTTTGTGCTTGAACAGCGCATCTTCCTCGCGCGTGCCGCCGCCGATATTGTGGAGGACGAGCGGCACGCCGGTCGTGTCCTTACGGTCGGATATGATGCCGGTGTGCGGCAGCCGGCCGCCGACCATCTGGGTAAAGATATCGCCCGGACGCCAGTCGGCGGGATCGTCGGTGACGGGCAAGGACGCGCCCTGCCGCCGCCAATAGGTCGCGAGGTTGGGCACGCGGCGATGGTCGATGTTGCGGTCGGGGCGGCCGAGCCCCCAGTTTTTCGGATAGGCCCCGAAATTGGCGCGCATGTCGGCGTTTACAAGAGCCTGAAGGTCGAGCGCGAGTGCATCGCGAAAGGCGCGGATCACGACGTCGGTGCACACACCCTTGGCGCGGTCGACATCGCCGTTCGGGAAACGCAGCACCGTATAGGCGGGGTCGTACGTCAGCGTGACGCCGACCTGCCGCCGCGCCGCGCTGACCAGCCGCTGCGCATTGGTAAGCGCCATCGCCTCGCCCGACACGCCAAAGGCCAGCACCGCGCCAAGAAAGGCACGCCGCGTTGGCTGGAACGGGAGGACGGACGCTTGCATCAAATTCGCTTTGCCCAAAAGAAAACGACCGGTTCTGCCTGTTGGCGGAACCGGTCGTTTTTGAAAGCTGTTTCGGCTTTGGGTGAGAGAAGCTCTCCTTAGCCTTCGCCGGCTTCCGACCGGTATTCGCGGCGCTCCGCAATACGCGCCGATTTACCAGTGCGGCCACGAAGATAGTAAAGCTTCGCACGACGCACGGCACCCTTGCGGATGACGGTAATCGAGTCGATGTTGGGCGAATAGAGCGGGAACACGCGCTCGACACCTTCGCCGAACGACATTTTGCGCACGGTGAAGTTGGAGCCCATGCCCTTGTTCGAGCGTGCGATGCACACGCCTTCGAAATTCTGGACGCGGGTGCGTTCGCCTTCGACCACCTTCACGCCGACTTTCAGCGTGTCGCCGGGACGGAAGGTCGGAATGGTCTTGCCAGCCTTGGCGATTTCTTCGGCTTCGATCGTCTGGATGAGGTTCATGTCCTCTAGTCCTTTTCTTTTCGCCGCGCGCCAGAGGCAGGTCGGTCCCGAGCACCCTCATGGCGCTCCCAAAGGTCCGGCCTGCGTAACCGTGTGTGATCTTCCGCCTGTTGTTTCCGCCAGGCCGCGATCTTCGCATGATCCCCCGATCGCAGCACTTCGGGGATCGTGCGCCCTTCCCAATTAACGGGTCGGGTATAATGCGGATATTCGAGCAAACCGTTTTCGAACGATTCGTCGTCCCCGCTTGAAGCCGCGCCCATTACGCCGGGAAGCAGCCGAATGCAAGCGTCGAGCAGCAACAACGCCCCCATCTCGCCGCCCGACAATATGATGTCGCCCATCGACACCTCTTCGATCGGCCTTGCGTCGAAGATGCGCTCGTCGAATCCCTCGAACCGGCCGCAGAGGATGATCGCTCCCGGGCCGGCCGAAAGCTGGCGCACGCGCGCCTGCGTGATCGGCGCACCGCGCGGGGTCATCGCCAGGATCGGCAGCCCCGGATGCGCCGCCACCGCATGGTCGATCGCGGCGGCAAGCACATCGACCTTCAGCACCATCCCGGCGCCGCCGCCCGCGGGCGTATCGTCGACGGTGCGATGCCTGTCGGTCGCGAAATCGCGGATCTGCACCGGCGTGCACGACCAAGTCCCGCTCTCCAGCGCGCGCCCTGCCATGCTGTGCCCCAGCGGGCCGGGGAACATGTCGGGGTAGAGGGTCAGCGGGACGGCGGCGAAGGTCATGACAGCGGCGCCCATAGCTCGTCGGGAAGCAGGTGACGATCCTTCTCCATCTCTGCGCGCAGCCATTCGCGGAAACGCTCGATCTTGCGCACCCCGACGCGGTTTTCGCGGTGGACCAGATAATGGGCGGTCCCGGGCTGATAGAGTGCGTCGAAGGGCCGGACGAGCCGCCCCGCGTCGAGTTCGGCGCGCCAGAGCAGCGGGGTCATCAGCGCGATGCCATAGCCGCCCTGCACCGCGCTCGCTTCCTGCAGCTGGCTGTCGAGCTCGATGCCGCGGCGCTGCGGCGGCGGCACGGTATCGACTCCCGCGGCCGCGAACCAGCCCGCCCACCAGGGATCGTTGGGCGCGAGCCGGTCGACGTGCAGCAAATCTTCCGGCCGCTCGATATGATTGGCTTCCAGAAAGGCCGGCGCACAAATCGGCGTGATGTGGCTGCGGTACAGAAAGTCGGCGCGCAAACCGGGCCACGATCCGCGGCCGACGCGGATCGCGACGTCGACGTTGGTGGCATTGAAATCGACCAGTTCGTTGTTGAGCAGCATCCGGACGGCGAGGTCGGGATAGGCGAGCTGGAAACCGCCGATGCGCGCGCTGAGCCAGGTGCCGCCGAATGTCGTCATCGCGCTGATCGTCAGCACATCGGCCTCGTCGCTGCCGAGCGCGGCGAAGGCATCGCCCATCGTGGCGAAGGCATTGCTGATCGCGGGAAGCAGTCGCTGCCCCGTTTCGGAGAGGCGCACCCGCCCCTTCTCGCGCACGAAGAGCGCGCGGCCGAGCCGGTCCTCCAATTGGCGGACCTGATAGCTGACCGCCGCCTGCGTCAGCCCCAGTTCCTCCGCCGCGCGCGAGAAATTCTGCAAACGACCGGCGGCTTCGAAGGTGCGTATGGCGGCGAGGGGCGGCAGGCGGGACACGCCCCATTATAAGTTCAGCTTATGATATGGTCTACACCTTTTGTTGGCGCCGCGGCGCGAAAGAGCCCATTCAGGATGCACCAAGCGAAAGGAAATGAGCGATGAAAGACGAGCAGTTCATGCGCGTTTGGAATGACGGTCATGATCATTTCAGCGCCGATATCACCCGCGGCCTCCACTGGTTCGCGACCCCGTTCCGCCGTCTCGGCGAATGGATCGCCCTGCCGAGCGCGCCCGGCGAAGACAGCGTCTTCACCCGCGCCGTCGCGCGCTGCAGCGTGCGTCCGCGCCGGGCGCGATAAGCTCCCCTGCCCTCTCAAGGTCCAGGGCCAGACGGGGTGAGGCTGCCCCCTTGCTATGCCTCACCCCGTCGATATCAGCGCGCTTCGGGCGGAACGACGCGCAGGCGCAGTGCCTGGATCGTCACCGGCGTCGTCGGCGCGAGCAACAATTGCCCGTCGAGCTTGCCCTTGTCGCAGTTGAGCCGGAAGGCGGTCGACATCGCGCCCGTCGGCGCGAGCGGCTCGTCGCCCGGACATTCGCCGACCTCGGCCTTCAGTTTCGCGAATTCGGCTTTCCAGTTCGCGGCCGAGCGATCGAGCAGGAAGTTCATCGCGAGCTTGCCCTGCAGCGGCCCGAGATCGCCCGCGGCATAAGCCGCCCTTGCCGCCGAATAGGCGTCCGCCACCGCTACCGACACCGGCACCGCACGCGTTTCGAGCAGCCCTGCCTTGTCCATCGCGACCGCGGTGTCCCACGCGGGGGCCGCCGGGCCCGCGTAGGTCCGGTTCGACAACGCGAAGACGCCCACACCATGGTCGGGCATCAGCATCACATGGCTGCCATAGCCCGGATAGCCGCCGCCATGCGCGAGCGTGAGGCCGAGGTCGCAATCCTGCGCGACGCGCCAGCCCATGCCGTACGCGCCCGCCTGCTTGCACGCCGTCGCCCCGCTCGCGCCGATGCGGTTCGTCACCGATACGAAGTTCGAGCCCTGCGCGATCTCGCGCACCGTCGACCGCTTGACCGGGCCATTGTCGGCATCGTCGCGCGCGGGCCAGGCCGAAAGCAGGAAAACGACCCATTTGGCATAGTCGTTCGCGCTGACCTGTAGCCCGCCCATGCTGTTGAACGCGCCGTCGATCATCTCGGGCTCGGCGGTCCAGCGCTCATTTTCCCAGCGGTAGCCGAGCGCGTAGCGCGCCTTGGGGGCTTTGGGCGCGTCGAAGCCGCTGCTCGTCATGCCGAGCGGGATCAGGATCGTCTTTTGGACATAGTCGGTATATTTCATGCCCGACGCGTTCGCGACGATGCGGCCGAGCAGGGCGTAGCCGAAGTTCGAATATTCGTGGCTACTCTGCGGCACGCGGCTGAACGGCACGCCTGCTGCGATCATTTTCGTGAATTCGTCCTGCGGCAAAACCTGTTGCCGGTCGCCCCACGGATCGTCGGTGACGAAGCCGCCGACGTGCTGGAGCAGGTCGCGCACCCGGATGCGCGGGCTGTCCTTGGTCGGATAGGTCCAGCCCTTCATTTCGGGCACATAATGTTCGGCAAGGTCGTCGAGGCGGAGCTTGCCGTCGTCGCGCAGCTTGAGGATCGACAAGGCGGTGAATGCCTTGGTCATCGAGGCGATGCGGAACAGGCTGTCGGCGGTGACGGGGCTTTTGTCGGCGATATTCTGGACGCCGACACCCTTCACATAGGCAAGCTGGCCGTCCTTGACGACGCCATAGACGACGCCGGGGATGTGCTGTTCGGCCTGATATCGGGCGAAGAGCGCGTCGATTTCGGGAGCGAGCTGGTCGAGGGTTTGGGGGGCGGCTTCCTGCGCGGTGACGGGAACCGCGCCCGAGAGCATGAGAGCGAAAGCAAAACCCGATTTCCAGCGCATAGACCCTCCACAGCCAATTGCCGTCAGGCTATCAGCGCCGGGAGCCACCGACAATCGGCGAAGAAAAGCCATCGTCACCCCGGACTTGATCCGGGGTCCATGGCCGCCAGCGCTGGAATGGATCCCGGATCAAGTCCGGGATGACGAATAACGGAGAGGCGCGCTTACTCGACGAACGCCGCGTTCACGGTCACGCCATCGTCGTTCCACGCCGGCACCGCCTGCGCGGTCATCGGCACCATGAAGCGCTTGCGGTCGGGCTTTTCGATTTCGAGGATGTCGCCCGCGCCGAAATTCTCGACCGCGGCGACATGGCCGATCGCCGTGCCATCGGTCGACACGCACGGCAGGCCGAGCAGGTCGTGGTGATAATATTCGCCCTCGGCGAGCGGCGGCAGCGCCAACCGCGGGACGGTGAGGACGGTGCCGCGGAGCGCCTCGGCGGCGCTGCGGTCGGTGATTTCGGTGAAGGTCGCGACCGCGCCCTGGTTGGCGGGACGCACCGATTTCAGCGTCAGCTTGCGGTCGCCCGCGTCGAAAACGGAAAAGGCGCGGAGAGCCTCCGCGCCTTCGCCGAACAGTTTGAGACGCACCTCGCCCCGTACCCCGTGCGCGCCGGCGATGGCGGCGAGGGTAACGGGGCGATTCGCGTCGGCCAAGGCTCAGCCTTCGGCCTTTTCTTCGCCAGCTTCTTCAGCGGGCGCTTCTTCGGCGGCCGGAGCGTCTTCGGCTTCGGCAGCGACCGGGCCGCCTTCGGCGACTTCTTCGGCGATCGCGGTCGCGTCGTCAGCAGTCGCGTCGGCCGGGGTTTCGTCGGCGACGGCTTCGGCAACGGCTTCGGCGGTTTCTTCGCTCTTCACCGAACCGGTCGCATCCGATTCAGCGGCTTCGGGAGCGGCAGCTTCTTCGGCGGCCACTTCGGGAGCGGCTTCTTCAGCAGCTTCGGGTTCCGGCGCCGGGGCGGCGGCAGCAGCGGCTGCGGCTTCTTCGGCGTCAGCCAGCTTCTGGGCCTTTTCTTCGGCGCGTTCCTTGGCCTTCTCGCCGGGGACGCCCTTGTTCGGGTTGTTGCGGGCAGCGCGCTCGAGGACGCCAGCGGCGTCGAGGAAGCGGGCGACGCGGTCGGTCGGCTGCGCGCCAACCGAAACCCAATGCTTCGCACGGTCGGCGTCGAGCTTCACGCGCTCCGGATTGTCCTTGGCGAGCAGCGGGTTGTAGCTGCCGATACGCTCGATGAAGCGGCCGTCACGCGGGCTACGCGAATCGGCGACGACGATCTTGTAATAGGGACGCTTTTTCGAACCGCCGCGTGCGAGGCGAATGGAGGTTGCCATGATATTTTCCTTTTTCTTCTAAACTGAAATTCGGTTGTAATTACTTCTTTTTATTCATCAAATTGGCGAGTTCGGGCGGGATCGAGCCGCCGCCACCGAGACCGGGGAGGCCACCGCCGCCTCCCATCCCACCCATTCCGGGAATGCCGCCGCCCTTGCCGAACAGCGCGCCGAGGCCCTTGAGCCCGCCCATCTTGCGGATCTTCTTCATCGCGCTGGCCATTTCCTGGTGCATCTTCAGCACCTTGTTGACCTGCTGCACCGTGGTGCCCGAGCCGTTGGCGATGCGGATCTTGCGCTTCGCGGTCAGGATTTCGGGCTTCGCGCGTTCCTTGGGGGTCATCGAGCCCATGATCGCGTCGAAGTGGATGAGCATCTTGTCGTCGGCAGCGCCCGCGGCCATCTGCGCCTGCGCCTTCTTGATCCCGGGGATCATGCCGGCGAGCGCGCCGAGACCGCCCATGCGGCGCATCTGGTTGAGCTGGGTGCGGAGGTCGTTGAGGTCGAACTGGCCCTTGGCCATCTTCGCCGCCATCGCCTCGGCCTCTTCGGCCTGGATCGTTTCGGCAGCACGTTCGACGAGGCTGACGACGTCGCCCATGCCGAGGATGCGGCCCGCGATGCGCGACGGCTGGAAGAGTTCGAGCCCGTCGAGCTTTTCGCCGGTACCCGCGAACTTGATCGGCTTGCCCGTGACCGCGCGCATCGACAGCGCGGCACCGCCGCGCGCGTCGCCGTCCATGCGGGTGAGCACGACACCGGTCAGCGGCACCTGGTCGGTGAAGCGCTGCGCGACCTGCACCGCGTCCTGCCCCGTGAGGCTATCGACGACGAGCAGGGTTTCGGCGGGGTTCGCCGTGCGCGACACCGCCTGCATCTCGTCCATCAGCTGCTGGTCGACGTGGAGGCGGCCCGCGGTGTCGAGCATCAGCACGTCGTAGCCCTGGAGCTTCGCGGCCTGCATCGCGCGCTGCGCGATCTCGACCGGCTGCTGGCCCGCGACGATCGGCAAGGTCGCGACGTCGATCTGGGTGCCGAGGACGGCGAGCTGTTCCTGCGCGGCGGGGCGATTGACGTCGAGCGACGCCATCAGCACCTTCTTGCGCTCTTTTTCCTTGAGCCGCTTCGCGATCTTCGCGGTGGTCGTGGTCTTGCCCGAGCCCTGCAGGCCGACCATCATGATCACCGCGGGCGGGGCGACGGCAAGGTCGAGCTCGGCGGTTTCGGACCCGAGCATCTCGGTCAGCGCATCGCTGACGATCTTGACCACCTGCTGCCCCGGGGTGACCGAGCGCAGGACATTCTGGCCGATCGCGAGCTCGGTGACCTGATCGACGAAGCTGCGCACGACGGGCAGCGCGACGTCGGCCTCAAGCAAGGCGATTCGCACTTCGCGCATCGCCGCGCGCACGTCGGCCTCGGTCAGCGCGCCGCGACCGCGGAGCTTCCCGAAAACATCGCCAAGCCGATTGCTCAGACTGTCGAACATGCGCCTCAAATCCTTCCTCGAAAGCCCGCAACGCAAAAGACGCCGGTGAGCGAAACCTCGCCAACCAGCGGCTATCCGTGGACAGACTTTCCGTCGCGGACATCGATATATCCGTGCGCAAGATACGCGCGGACGCGGTGGCCTCTACGCAAAACCGACGCGAAAGGCAAGTCCAAGACCAGGCATTCCATCCTTCGTGGGAAATACTCCACTTAACGCAAATTTCACCGCTTTGCGTGCATTAGGGCGGCGATGGTGGGGAAATTCATATGACTATGACGTCGAAGCAGCCGGACCGCAGCGAAGGCGCCAAACGCGACATATTGGCCGGCGGCATCGTCGTCGCCGCGATTCTGCTGTTCGTCGGGACGGGCAGCAATGTGATGCAGGCGATCGTCAAGGCGCTCAGCGGCCTTGGCGGCGGCCCCGACCGGGCGCTCGCCGCCGCGCTGGTGCTCAATGTCGCGCTGATCCTGTTCGGCTGGCGCCGCTACAAGGATCTCAACCGCGAAATCCGCGAACGCACCGAGGCCGAGCAGCGCGCCCGCTACCTTGCCGACACCGACCCGCTGACCGGTTTCCTCAACCGCCGGGCGCTGCTCGCGACGGGCCAGCGGCAAATCGCGAGCGCGATCGCCGACAAGCGCCAGGTCGCGCTGTTCCTTCTCGACCTCGATCATTTCAAGACCGTCAACGACATCCACGGCCATGTCGCCGGTGACCGCGTCTTGCAGGTCGCCGCCGAACGCATGTCGGCGATCCTGCCCCCCAATGCGACGAAGGCACGGCTGGGCGGCGACGAATTCGTCGCCATGCTCGCTTTCGAGCCTGCGGCACGTCCCGACATCGACGCGCTCGCTGCCGAGCTCGTCGCGGCGCTCGACAATAATGTGACCCACGATGCCCAGCAGATTCGCGTCGGCGCATCGCTGGGCGTGTCGCTGGCAAGCGATGCCAGCGTGACGATGGAAACGATGGTGCGCCAGGCCGACATCGCGATGTATCATTGCAAGGACGAAGGGCGGAACCGCTACTGCTGGTTCGAACCCGGCATGGAAATGGCCGTGCAGGTTCGCAACCAGATCGAGACCGGCATTCGCGAAGGCATGCCGCGCGGCGAATTCGTGCCCCATTTCGAGCCGCAGGTCGACATCGCCAGCGGACGGCTGATCGGCTTCGAGATGCTGATGCGATGGGAATCGGCCGAATATGGGATGATCCCGCCCGAACGCTTCATCCCCGTCGCCGAGGAAAGCGGGTTGATCGGTGAGTTGTCGCTGCAGGTGATCCGCAATGCGATGGAGATCGCCAAGCGCTGGGATCCGTCGATCATGCTCGCGGTCAACATTTCGCCGCAGCAGCTGAAAGACCCGTGGTTCAGCCAGAAGCTGACCAAATTGCTCGTCGAAACCGGCTTTCCGGCGAGCCAGCTCGAGGTAGAGATTACCGAAAGCTCGCTGTTCGAGAACCTGCCGCTTGTCCGTTCGATCGTTACCAGCCTCAAGAATCAGGGCGTTTCGCTCAGCCTCGACGATTTCGGCACCGGCTACAGCTCGCTCTCGCACCTGCGTGCACTGCCCTTCGACCGGATCAAGATCGACCGCAGCTTCGTCGCCGCGATGCGTGGCAGCCCCGACGCGCAGGCGATCGTCGTCGCGATCGTGCGCCTCGGCGAAAGCCTCGCGATGCCGATCACCGCCGAGGGCGTCGAGGACGAGGCGACCGCGATCGAACTGACGCGGCTTGGTTGCTCCAAGGGACAGGGCTGGCATTTCGGCCGCGCCGCCTCTGCCGCCGACACCGACCGCCTGCTCGCCGACCGCGGCCTGCTCCGCGCGCCGATGGTGCCGCCCGCCGGCCCCGATGCCAGCGAAGACGCGCCGCTGCGCAAGACGGCCTGATTTCATCATCGTCGCCCCCGCGAAGGCGGGGGCCGCCAGAGGTTTACGCAGTGGCGATGCGCGAGGCCGACAACGGCCCCCGCCTTCGCGGGGGCGACGCAATCCCTGCCCTGCATCGCTAGACTTCGCGCCCGCGCGCCCTTACAT
>NZ_DASWTD010000460.1:0-2138 GCF_036402335.1 Sphingopyxis sp.
GGGCGGGCGTTCGGTGGCTTCGGTGTCAACCGCGCCGTGGCGGGGATCGGGTCGGAGATCGCCGGGGCGATCGACGGCATGGACGCGCGCGAACAGGCGGCGGTGGATGCCGCGCTCTGCGCGCTCGACAATACAACGAACAAGGCGCGGCTGGGCGCCAATGCCGTGGTTGCCGTGTCGATGGCGGTGCTGCACGCGGCGGCGGCCGATGCGCGTGAGCCGTTGTGGCGTTATCTAGCCGACGGAAGAAAGGTTCGCATCCCTCTGCCTGAAATACAGATTTTCGGTGGCGGCGCGCACGCCGGGCGGCGTACCGACGTGCAGGATTTCATGATCATGTGCCCAAAGGCCGGCAGCTTCCGCCGCGCGCTCGAAATCACCGACGACGTCTATCGCGCCGCAGGCAAGCTGATGGAAGCGAAAGGCCCGCTGTCGGGGGTCGCCGACGAGGGCGGCTGGTGGCCGAATTTCGCCTCGAACGAGGATGCGCTGGATACGCTGACGAAAGCGATCGAAGCGAGCGGGCACCGCGCCGGAGAGGATGTGTTCATTTCGCTCGACATCGCCGCGAACGAACTCGGCGACGCCGATGGCTATGACCTTGCACTCGACGACCGGCGCCTGTCGGGCGCGGAGATGGCGGCGCGCATCATCGAATGGACGAAAGCCTATCCGATATTGTCGGTCGAGGATCCGGCGGGGCAGGACGACTGGACGACGATGGCGGCGGTGACCGCGGCGATCGGCGAGCAGGTGCAGATCATCGGCGACGACGTGCTCGTCACCAACGCGGCGCGGGTCGAGCGCGCGGGTGATGCCGCCGTGTGCAACGCCGCGCTGATCAAGGTCAACCAAGTCGGCACGGTCACCGAAGCGAAGGCGGCGCTCGATGCTGCCGTCGCGCGCGGTTGGGGCGCGATCGTTTCGGCGCGCTCGGGCGAGAGCGAGGATGTGACGATCGCGCACCTCGCGACCGGCTGGGACGCCGGGCAATTGAAGGTTGGCAGCTTCACGCGCTCCGAACGCATGGCGAAGTGGAACGAGATGCTGCGGATCGAGGAAGCGATGGGCGGCGACGCTGTGTTTGCGGGCTTCTCGGCGTTCGCCGGTCCGATCGGGACCGTGCACGCATGATCGTGCTGCATGCCCGTCCCAGCCCCGGTTTTCGCGAGGCGGTCGATGCGATTTTCGGGGCGGGCGTCGTCGTGCATGTCGACGAGGCCGAACCGCTCGATGCGGTGGCACCCGGGATCACCGCGCTGCTCCATGTCCTCACCCCGGTCACACCCGAATTCATCGCCGCGGCCCCGAAATTGAAGCTGATCCAGAAACTCGGTGTCGGGGTGAACACGATCGCGCTCGATGCGGCGCGCGATCACGGCGTCGCGGTGTGCAATATGCCGGGGACGAACAGCCAGGCGGTCGCCGAGATGGCGCTGTCGCTGATGATGGCGGTACTGCGCCGGACCTGTTTTTTCGACGCGCGCACGCGCGCCGGCGAGGGGTGGACGGCCGACCCGTCGGAACTGGACAGCGTTGGCGAGATCGGCGGACGCACGGTCGGACTCGTCGGTTTCGGCAATTCGGCGCAGCTGCTTGCGCCGGTGCTCGCGGCATTGGGAGCGAAGGTGGTCTATACGGCGAGGAACGCGCGCGACGTTCCGTATGAATATTGGCCGCTCGACCGGTTGATCGCCGAAGCGGACGTGGTGTCGCTGCATATGCCGCTGACCGGCGAGACGCGGGCGTCGATCGACCCGCTGGCGATGAAGAAGGGCGCGGTGCTGGTCAATACCGCGCGCGGCGAACTCGTTGACGAAGCCAGGCTGGTCGAGGCGTTGGCATCGGGGCATCTGCGCGGTGCAGGTCTCGACGTCTTTGCCGAGGAGCCGCTGCCGCGCGGCAATCCGCTGCTCGGGCTGCCAAACGCGGTGTTCGCGCCGCATATCGCCTGGCTCACCCCCGAAACGCTCGTGCGCAGCCTGACCGTGGCGCACGAGAACTGCCGCCGCCTTGCCGCCGGCGAAACCCTTCTTCATCAAGTCGTATGAACTTCTTTTCGTCATTGCGAGCGAAGCGAAGCAATCCAGAGCCAGCGTAAACCGCCCTGGATTGCTTCGCTTCGCTCGCAATGACGA
>NZ_DASWTD010000461.1:0-6412 GCF_036402335.1 Sphingopyxis sp.
AGCCTGCGCGCCCGTCGGCGAATCCTCGATCGCAAGACAGCGCGCCGGATCGACCCCGAGCCCCTTCGCAGCGGCAAGATAGATGTCGGGGAAAGGCTTGCCGCGATCCCAGCCGTCGGCGCTGTAGACATGCTCGCCGAAATGATGCCCCAGCCCGAACAGGCCGAGCGCCCAGCCGATATATTCGGCGCGGCTCGACGAGGCGATCGCGCGCGGCAATTGGCCGAGCGTGTCGAGGAAACCCGCTACGCCGGGAACCGGGTCGAAGCCCTCCATATAGCGCGCCCGCGCCCGCTCGCGATGCGTTTCGCGAAAATCGGCGGGCAGCGGCCGGCCGTAGCGCGCGACGATGCGCCGCTCGGTTTCCTGCCAGTTGTGCCCGTAATAGTCGCGAAGGCACTCGTCATAAGTCGCGGGCATCCCTGCTGCGGTCAGGCTCTCGGCCAGCGAGAGGTTCGCGCGCACCTCGCTGTCGGCGACGACGCCATCGAAATCAAAGATGATGCCGGCGAAGGTCATGCGAATCTCACAATCTTCATACTTGGTGCCTATGCCTTTCAGGGTCAGGAGGCAGAATCATGAAATTCATTTCCCTTAATTCGCGCGGCGGCAATTATCTGGTCGTCGCCGAAAATGTCGCCTGGCTCCGCGACTATGAAAATGGCCAGACCCAGGTCGGCATGGTCGGCGGCGCCCCGTTGCTGGTGTCCGGCAAGATCGAGGAAATCGCAGCGTCGATCCTCGCGCAAGCGAACGCGCCGACGTAAAGCGCCGGCGACGCGCGTCGATCAGCGCATAACCTCATGCTCGCGGACATAGCCCCACGGCCCCTCGCCGGACCAGCCGCGCCCGTCGGGAAAGCCGAGCCTCAATCCGCTGAGCTGCGCCGGCGCGAACAGGCGCATGTTCACACCCATCAGGTCGACCTCGCCGCCCATCCGCTCGATCAGCCCCGCGGTCGCCGACCAGTGCGTCGTACAGCCGCACGTTGGGCAGAAATGCAGGTCCGAATTGGGATTTTCGCGGTCGGCGCGATTGTAGGTCTGTGTCGCCCCTTCGATCGCTACATCGCGCGGCGACATATAGCTCCACAGGATGCCGTGCGAGAAGCAGAGCGAGCAGTTGCACTCGGCGATCTCTTCGGGCGCCTTCGCAAGCCGCACCGCGACGGCGCCGCAGTGGCAGGTGGTATTCCAGCTCATCGGATCCTCATATATTCGTAGATCATTGCGTCAAACCCGACGGCGTCCAAAACCCGGTCGGGTCGGCACAGAATGGACAGCGGGTTCAGCGGGATTCTGGAACCGGTCGATAGCGGCCAGCGCCTCGTCGATGCGGCGATCGGTCAACAAAAAGCCGATCCAGATGTCGGCACGCACACCGAACAGGGCATTCGCTTTCGAAAAATAGCCAGCCGGATGCGAAGGCGGAAACCGGTCAGGTTGTGAGAGGTGCAACAAAATGAACTCGGTTTTACCGTTGCTTCCCCATGTCGAGATTCGCGAAATCTCTTGCCACGGGATTGTGTCCTCCGACCAGGAACGCGAATAAATCCCTCGGGCCGAAATTTTCACACGCTCCGCCCTACCGAACAGGCGCGGCAAAAGCCCTATTCCCGCGAACCCGAAGAATATCAGCCCGAGCCAGCCGACGATCTGTCGCTTCACACCCTGCGGGGGAGCGATGATCCCTGCAAAGATGGATGAAACCCACACGAAGCCGAGACAGAGCGCGATTGCCGCTGCAATACGCCACCAGGAATCCCTTGCGATGAAGGGGCTCGGACTCACTCCACCGTCACCGACTTCGCCAGATTGCGCGGCTGGTCGACGTCGGTGCCCTTTGCCACTGCCACATGATAGGCGAGCAGCTGAACCGGCACCGCATACACCAAAGGCGCGATCAGCGGGTGGACCTTGGGCATCTCGATCGTCGCCATGCAGCCGTCACCGGCTTCGGCGAGCCCCTCGGCGTCCGAAATCAGCACGACCTTGCCGCCGCGCGCCATCACCTCGTGCATATTGCTGACGGTCTTTTCGAACAGCGGGCCCGAGGGCGCGAGGACGATCACCGGAACGGCTTCGTCGATCAGCGCGATCGGGCCGTGCTTCATTTCCCCCGAGGCGTAGCCTTCGGCATGGATGTACGAGATTTCCTTGAGCTTGAGCGCGCCCTCGAGCGCGAGCGGATAGTCGGGCCCGCGGCCGAGATAGAGCACGTCGCGCGCCGGCGCGACGAGGTGCGCCATGCCCGCGATATCCTCGTCATGCGCAAGCGCGGCGTTGAGCGCGGCGGGCGCTTCGATCAGGTGCCGGACGATCTCGCGTTCGTCGTCGGCGCCGAGTTTGCCCTTCTTGAGCGCGAGGTGCGCGGCGAGCGCGGCGAGCACCGCAAGCTGGCAGGTAAAGGCCTTGGTCGAGGCGACCCCGATTTCGGGCCCCGCATGCGTCGGCAGCAGCAGATCGGCTTCGCGCGCCATGCTGCTCGTCGGGACATTGACGACGACCGCGATCGTCTGTCCGTTCGCCTTGCAATGGCGCAGCGCCGCGAGCGTGTCGGCGGTCTCGCCCGACTGCGAGATGAAAAGCGCGAGCCCGCCGGGCTGGAGCACCGGGTCACGGTAGCGGAACTCCGACGCGACATCGATGTCGACGGGGACGCGCGCGAAGGTCTCGAACCAATATTTGGCGACCATGCCGGCGTAGAAGCTGGTGCCGCAGGCGACGATCGTGATCCGGTCGATCTTGCTGAGGTCAAAATCCATCTGCGGCAGTGCGACGGTCTGTTCGAGCGGGCGGATGTAGGAGGAGAGCGTCTGCGCGACCACGGTCGGCTGCTCGAAAATCTCCTTCTGCATGAAGTGGCGATAATTGCCCTTCTCGACCGCCGCGGCGGCGACGCCGCTGGTCGTGATCTCGCGAGTCACCGGATTGTTGTCGGCGTCGTAGATTTGCGCGCCATCACGCGTGATGACGACCCAGTCGCCTTCGTCGAGATAGGCGATCTTCTGCGTCAGCGGCGCCAGAGCCAGCGCGTCGCTGCCAAGATAGGTCTCGCCCTCGCCATAGCCGACGACGAGCGGCGAACCGAGGCGCGCACCGATCAGCAGGTCGGGGTGCTGACGGAAAGCGATCGCGAGCGCAAAGGCGCCGCGAAGCTGCGGCAAGACCGCCTTCACCGCATCCTGCGGCGACAGGCCGGCCTCGACCTGTTCGGAAACGAGGTGCGCAACGACTTCGGTGTCGGTGTCGCTTTCGAACGTGCGGCCGCGAGCGGTCAAGGCTTCGCGCAGCGGCTTGAAATTTTCGATGATGCCATTGTGAACGAGCGCGAGTTCGCCCGTCGCGTGCGGGTGCGCGTTGCTCGTCGTCGGCGCACCATGCGTCGCCCAGCGCGTATGCGCGATGCCGACGGTGCCCGGCGCGGGATTGCCGGCGAGTTCCTTGACGAGATTGCCGAGCTTGCCCTCGGCGCGGCGGCGGATCAACTGCTCACCTTCGACCGTGCAGACCCCCGCCGAGTCATAACCGCGATATTCCATACGCCTCAGCCCGTCGACGAGGCGATCCGCGACCTGGTCCTTGCCGATGATTCCGATAATTCCGCACATGGACGATGGCTTTCTTTCAGAGCGTGTAGGGAACGCGAATACCCGGCATCGATGCCGGAAAGACTTTGATATTACGTGTAATCAGGATGCGACCACTTATTTGCGCCGTCGCCAGTACGAAAGCATCGGCCAAGGTCAACCCCTTGCGCTCGGCGCGCAGCGCCGCGGCCCGGCGCGCGACCGCGTCACCGATCTCCTCGACCGCAAAACAGCCCAGGAAAGCCTCGACCGCTTTGACCGATTGGGGATCGGCCGCCGACATCACCTCGGTCCAGCTGACGCGGCTGACACTTTTTCGTCCAGCGCGGCGAAGCTCGCTGCGTGCGGCCTCGACGCCGTTGAGTGCGTCGATCAGGATATCGCTGTCGAACTGCGCGTCGATCATTCGCGCTTGCCCCGCAGGCGCCGCTGGTATTTCAGTCCGTCGCCGATATCGTCGCGCCCGCTGAAGATTCCGAAAGCATTGTCGATTGCGTCACCCGAAATATCGGCGCGATAAGCGGCGACCGCACGGCGCACGAGCTCGGCGCGCGACACGCCCTGCTCGGCGGCAAGAGCATCGAGCCACTGGATATCGTCGTCGGGAATATCCGCGAGGAAGCGCATGCGACCCTGATATCATATCATGATATCAAATCAAGCCGGCAGCTGCTTCCGATATACGATGAAGCCCGATTTTTCGGCGATGCGGTCGTAGAGCTGCATCGCGGTGTCGTTGGTTTCGTGGGTCAGCCAATAGACGCGCGGCAACGAGCGTTCCTGCGCAGCCCGATACACCGCCTCGATCAATGCGCGGCCGATACCCTTTCCCCGCACTTCCGCGCCGGTGAAAAGGTCCTGCAGGTAGAGCGACGGCAACAGCGAGGTCGTGCTGCGGTGCAAAAGATAGTGAGCGAGGCCGAGCAGCGCGCCATCCTGTTCGGCGACGAGCGCGAACATCGGCTCATAGGGATCGAAGAAGCGCTCCCATGTCGCCGCGGTAATTTCGGGCGCCAGCGCGGTGTCGCCGCTGCGCCCGTAAAATTCGTTGTAGCCGTCCCACAGCGGGCGCCACTGGCCGTAATCGGCGCGCGCCGCCGGACGGATGAGCACGCCGCTCATGCCCGTGAGAAATTCCGGTCGACGAAAATCATTGCAAACTGCCGCGGATCGGGCGCTTCGCCATTGCCCTCGGCGAAGCGCGCCTTGCCATCGATCCAGATTTTCCGGATCTGTGCCGGAAGGTCGGGCGTGAATTTCATCTGCTGCTCGACGATCCGTTCCCAGCTGCCGGTCAGCCCGAAGCTTTGTTCGAGTTGCGGGACCATCGCCCTGCAATACGCCTCGGTCGGCTCGTCGAGGTGGCCGATCGCCTTGAGCACCCAGGCGTCGACAAAGCGCAGGAAGGGCTTGTCGGTATAACGGTCGGTCACGTCGCCTTCTCCATCCATTCGTCGCGCAGCAAGCCGAAGATCAGCGAATCGCGCACCCCGATATGCGTCTCCCATTCGCTGCGCAGGTGCCCCTCACGCTGAAAGCCCAACCGCTCGAGCAATCCGATCGAGCCGCTGTTTTCGGGATCGGTGTCGGCAAAGATACGGCGTAGCCCGAGGTCGGCGAATCCATGTTCGATTACCCGCGCCACGGCCTCGCGCGCGATGCCCGTGCCCCAATGGCCCCGATGCAGGATATAGCCGATCTCTTTCACTTGCGGTTTGCCGTCGATCAGGATCACCCAGCCGAGCGCAGCATCATCGCCCGCAGTAATCGCCCAGCAAAGATAGCCCTGTCCTTCGCTGGCATTGCCTTTGACATAGTCTATCGTCTCGGCGAGCGATGTATGCGGTCCGCTCGACCACCAGACCATCACTTCGGGATCGGACAGCACCGGGAACAGTGCGGCGGCATCGTCCTCGCGCAGTTGGCGCAGCACGAGGCGCGCGGTCGTGAGCGTCGGCGCGGACATCGGACTATTTCTTCTCCGCCGCCTTCTTCTTGCGCATCGCGTCGTGGAAGCGGTCGGCCCAACCGGGCTTGACCAGCTGCTCGCCGCGCACAAGCCGCAGCTCGCCATCGGCGACGTCGCGCGTCACCGCGCTGCCCGCGGCGACGATCGCGTCGGCACCGATCTTCACCGGCGCGACGAGCGCGCTGTTCGACCCGATGAAGGCACGCTCGCCGATCTCGGTCCGGTATTTGAAATAGCCGTCATAATTACAGGTGATCGTCCCCGCGCCGATATTCGCATTTGCGCCGACCGTCACGTCGCCAAGGTAGGTGAGATGGTTCGCCTTCGCTCCCGTCCCCAGCACCGCCTTCTTCGTCTCGACGAAATTGCCGATCTTCGCCTTCTCGCCGAGGATGGTGCCGGGCCGCAGCCGCGCGAAGGGTCCGACTTCGCAGCCCGTGCCGATCGTCGCACCCTCGATATGACAGTTGGCGCGGATGTTGACGCCGTCCGCGACCTTCACCCCGGGGCCGAAAAAGACATTGGGCTCGATCGTCACGTCGCGGCCGAGCTCGGTATCCCACGAGAACCAGACCGTGTCGGGCGCGCGCAAGGACGCCCCGGCCGCCATCGCCTCCTCGCGCCTGAACGCCTGCCACTGCGCTTCGGCGACGGCGAGTTCGGCGCGGCTGTTGATCCCTGCCACCTCGGCGGCATCGGTTTCGACCACCGTGACGCGCTTCCCTTCGGCGATCGCTCCCGTCGCAACGTCGGGGAGATAATATTCACCCTGTGCATTGTCGTTTCCGACCGCTTCGAGCAGGCGCCACATGTCGGCCGCACCCGCGACGATCACGCCCGAGTTGCAAAGGTCC
>NZ_DASWTD010000462.1:0-6261 GCF_036402335.1 Sphingopyxis sp.
GGTGGTTTGCGGGATCAGCGCTTCTTGCGCTGACCCGGAACGGCTGGCCCGCCCCCGCGTTCGCGGTAGACGAGCCGGCCTTTGGTCAGGTCGTAGGGCGTCATTTCGACGCGGACCGCGTCGCCGACGACCGACCGGATGCGAAAACGTCGCATCCGGCCCGCCGTATAGACAATCACCCGATGGCCGTTTTCGAGCAGGACGCCGAAGCGCCCGTCGGGCAGGATCTCGTCGATCTGCCCCTCGAAGGTCATCAGTTCCTCTTTGGCCAAATCAGGCCGACTGGAGGTTGATCGCGGAGACCTTGCCGTTCTGGCCTTTTTCGAGGTCGTACGAGATGCGCTGATCCTTGTTCAGCGTATTCATGCCCGCAGCCTGGACCGCGGTGATGTGGACGAAGCTGTCACCCGAGCCGTCTTCATTCTCGATGAAGCCATAACCCTTGTCGGTGCTGAAGAATTTTACGGTGCCGGTGGCCATTGGATGTTTCCTTTCACGAAAACAGGGAATCCACCGGCAAAAGCACCGGCGGAGCTGGTAGCGTGTGAAGGGAAAATAGTGCCCTGAAGGGCCATCAAATTCCGTCGCATGCGACGTTAGCCCTTTCCCTATAGGCGCAAAAATCCGAAAAGTCAATTTGGGCCCGAACGGGCGAAATATTTGACCAATAAGGGACCGATCGGCGCGATATTTTCGCGATTATTGGATCATCGGTTTCACGGGGCTTCCATTTTTCTGCTGCTGTTCGGGCGGCAGCGCGTGCGCGGGCCGGGGTGCGGCGCGTGCGCCGGGCCGGGGCGTCAGCCGCCGGCGGCTTCCCGCGCGCCCGCGCGGCGTTCCGGTTCGGGGTCGTTTGCCGGATCGGGGAGCGCGAAGAAGGCGCGGCGCGCGGCTTCGCCGGCGATGCGCAGCGGTTCGACGGCCTCGGCGTGAGCGGCCTCCCACGCGACTTCCTCGTCGGTGTCGAGGCTGCGTTCATAATCCTCGTCGCCGAACTGGCATTCCTCGATACCGATGAAGCCGCCCGGCGGCGGGAAGTTGGTGCGCAGCCCGCCGGTTTCCTCGTCGTGCCAGACGGTCATCGCGGCCGCCTCTTCCTCGGGGGTCGGCCCTTCCGCGTCAGCGCGTTCGGGGCCGGCGTCGGAAGTGGCGGAAAACTGCGCAACTTCATTCGCGATCGCGGTACCGCGCCAGAGGGTCGCGAGCGGGTTCGCGCGGTTGTCGCGGCCGGCGAGCCAGAGCGCGAGCGCGGCGCTATGGCCTTCGGCATCGGTCCCGGCGCCGTCTGGCGCCCCACTGGCAGCGCCGGGGTCGATATCGAAGAGCGAGAGGAAGCCCGGCCAGTCGCCGGCGATGACCTGCGCCAGCATCTCCTGGCCTTCGCGCGCGCGCGTTTCGACCATGCGGTCGAGCCGCGCGAGCATCGCGAGGCCGAGGCGGCTGTCGATGCGGCGGCGCTTGGTGAGGCTGCGGCCGTCCTCGCGTTGCAGTTCGGTGGTCTCGTCATGCCCCCAGATCGCGCGGTCGAGCAGCTCGTCGACGAGCCGCCCGCGCGCGATCAGCGTTGCCGCGGCGCAGCCGAGCCGGAACGCCGCGCCCTCAGGCCGCTGTTTGAGCTGATAAACGGCGGACGGCGACATGCCGACCTTCGCCGCCGAAATCTTCACCGACCCGTTGGTGGCGAACGCCTCCAGAAACTCGCGCTGGAGCCGCGGCGTCCAGTGATAGCTGCCGGGGGCAGGGATAAACGCGGGATCGTGCGGGGAGTCGTCCATCGATTCGTCCTTTCGGTTGGGTGAAACCGACAGAATGAACCATATGGGTGAAATGTAGGAAAGGCCTTTTGGAGATTGGTCATTCGGATCTAGGCCTTGCCCTCTATCACGGTAGCATATAGCCTCAATGAACTTAGGGGAGGGAAGATGTATGGCAGTAATGCCAACGGTAGAACTTGCCACCGTCCTTGCCGGAGCAGAGGGCTTCAAAGAAGGAAACATAAACGACACGTATCGGGGGCAGGTCCTTCGGGCGGATGGTGCTATCGTAAGCGCTGTTTTAAAGGATGTGGGAAGTAAGGAGCTAGCGAACGAACTTATCGCGTTTGTGCTGGCTCGCTTGTTGTCGTTGCCCACGCCGGATGCGTTATTGGCGCAAGTCGACCCGTCCGATTTGGTGACGACGAAGGGTCCGCTTATCAACGATGGTCGGCGTCTGATGCTGGCGAGCGTGGATGTCGGTGTACCCAATGTGCAATTTCGCTATCGAACAGCCGATCTGTCCGGGCGCGCCCGTTTGCTTGGAGCCATAACCGCTTGGCCATCATTGGGGCGACTATATGGATTTGATGGCTGGATCGCGAACATTGATCGGCACGCAGGCAATCTATTATTCGGCTCAGGTGCTGAGGCGTGGCTAATAGATCACGGCTGGGCGTTCACTGGCCCTAACTGGTCGAAGGATGCGCTTGATCCGGTCGGCAACTACCCACACCGTCTAGCAGATTGGCTTACTCCTCATCTTACGGAAGATGGTAGGGACGCGAGGGCGCGCCAAGCGGGCGTGTTGGAGGCGGACCTTCGTTTGATCGATGTGGACGCAGCAATTGTGGCAAGCAGAGCGGATATATTGCTTGCGTCCGACGACGTTGAGGCCCTTAGGGGCTTCCTGAAAAAGCGAGTCAACGAGGTGACGCGCATAGCTAGCGCAGCGCTCAATTCGCCGGTACTTATCTGATGATCGTGAACCTAAACAGCGACTCTTTTCCGTCTCTCGAAAACCCGGTTCGAGCGAACTGGGCCCCCATTTTCCTATCGCCGATCCGAGGGTCGCAAGAACGGTTGATCATCGGTGTAGCGGTGTTCAACGACACCGGTTTTCATATCGAAGCTGCGAATGCGCTTAACAGGTTACAGTGCCTGTACGGCGCGCAATCGGATATTGTCATTCAAGTCGCGGGCATCACGCTTGATGAACTGCAGGCAGATTTGGCTGCGCGCTCGGCGGCGGCTGTGACCGATTTCAGGCCATCAATTACCGGGGTAAGTATCGGAGAAATTCGTGTGGCTGATGGCTTGTCTTTGCAAGCGATAGGCGTCTCATGGATGAGTGCACTGTCTTCGTTATACGATGCCGAGGCGGCAGGTCTAAACGCTGGATTGGCGGCGCTCGATGACATCAGCTACGAGGATAAATTTGAAGCGTTTGCAGGAGGCGACAGGCTTCCAAGATTGGTTCTCGACTATGTCGTCGAAGCGCGGAGTGGCTTGGCGGGGTTTTTCCGATCGGATTTGGCTACCCAGCAGCAACGGCGGCGTCGCAGCCACGAAGTTTCAATCGATTTCTCAGGTTCCCAATTGGTAGCGAACTTTGGGACTCTTAGTGTCGGGCAGATTTCTAGGTCGGTGGACCTCATTAAGCGTCGACTCTGGGACTTGAAGGTCGACCGTGATTCCGAGACGGCGAACGCATTCAGTCGTCAGCACGAAATGCTGATTCAAATGCCTTCGGCAAGCGATCCGCAGGTTAGCGAGCGTCAATTCGAGCACCTCGAAGTTGCGCGCAAGGCTCTTGAAACCCAAGCAGATCAGGAAGAGCTGCGGTTGGAAGCATATACTACGGTGGCGGAGATCGGGCGCCGAGTCTTGACTGCGGAAACGCCTAGAGATGGAAACCTACTCCATTAGTTTCGACACAGTCCCGCAGGCGCAAGGCGGCGAGGGGTGCCTCCCTAAGCCCCATTCGCCGCGCTAAGGATCGCCCTAACACTCGCCGTCGCGACGTCGGTATCCAGCCCGCAGCCGAACAGGCTTTTCCCGTCGGCGGTGCGGCATTCGACATAGGCCGCGGCCTGCACATTGCTGCCCTGGCCGATCGCGTGTTCGCTATAGTCGACGATGTCCATCACGGGGCCGCCGCTTTCGCTGAGCGCGGCGATGACGCTCGACATCAGGCCGTTGCCGCGGCCGCTGACGCTGCGCGGGGTACCGTCGATGGTTAGCTTGCCCGCGAAGATGCGGTCGGCGCCGCTGTGCGTCTCCGACCAGTCGACGAGTTGGAAGCGTTTGGCTTCGGTCGCCAGATACTGGCCCTCGAACGCGTGCCAGATATCCTCGGCGCCGAGTTCGCGGCTCGTCTGGTCGGCGAGCGCCTGCACGATATGGCTGAAGCTCGCCTGCATCTTCTTGGGCAGTTTCAGGCCCTTGTCCTGTTCGAGCACCCATGCGACGCCGCCCTTGCCCGACTGGCTGTTGACGCGGATCACCGCTTCGTAGCTGCGGCCGAGGTCGGCGGGGTCGATGGGGAGGTAGGGGACTTCCCATTTTTCGTCATTCTGGCGCTCGCGCGCGGCGAAGCCCTTCTTGATCGCGTCCTGATGGCTGCCCGAGAAGGCGGTGTAGACGAGCTCGCCGCCATAGGGGTGGCGCGGGTGGACGGGCAGGTTGTTGCAATATTCGACCGTCTGGATGACCTCGTCGATGTTCGAGAAGTCGAGCTCGGGGTCGACGCCCTGCGTGTACATGTTGAGCGCGATGGTCACGAGGCAGGTGTTGCCGGTGCGTTCGCCATTGCCGAACAGGCAGCCCTCGACGCGGTCGGCGCCAGCGAGCAGGCCGAGCTCGGCCGCCGCGACGCCGGTGCCGCGGTCGTTGTGCGTGTGCAGGGATATGATCGCGCGGTCGCGGTTGGGCAAATTCTTGCAGAAATATTCGATCTGGTCGGCGTAGATGTTCGCCGTCGACGCCTCGACCGTCGCGGGGAGGTTGAGGATGATCGGCTTGTCGGTCGTCGGTTGCAGGATGTCCATCACCGCTTCGCAGCAGGCGATGCTGAAATCGAGCTCGGCGGTCGAGAAGGTTTCGGGGCTGTATTCGAAGCGCCAGTCGGTGCCGGGCAGGCGCGCGGCATTGTCGCGGAGCTGCTTCGCGCCCTCGATCGCGATGCCCTTGATCTCGTCCATCTCCATGCCGAAGACGATCTTGCGCCACGCCGGGCTGACCGCGTTATAGACGTGAACGATCGCGGTTTTCGCGCCTTCGAGGCTGTCGAAGCTGGTGCGGATGAGGTCGGCGCGGCTTTGCGTCAGCACCTGCGGCGTGACGTCGTCGGGGATACGGCCGTTGCGCACGAGGCCCGAGATGAAGTCGAATTCGGTCGCGCCGGCGCTGGGGAAGCCGACCTCGATCTCCTTGAACCCGCAGCGGACGAGCAGGTCGAAGAAGCGGGCCTTTTTCTCGGCATCCATCGGGTCGATCAGCGACTGGTTGCCGTCGCGCATGTCGGTGGAGAGCCAGATCGGCGCGCTCGTGGTAACGCGGCCGGGCCATTCGCGGTTCGCCAGGGGAACCTGCGGGAAGGCGCTATACTTGACCGAGGGGTCGCGGAGCATGGTCATGGGTTTGGAACTTCTTCTGCTGTCGGTTGCGGTGCTTTGTCGATCGGACCCTTGAGCGGGTGGCCGCGACTAGCGCGCAGCCAGTGTCACGCCCAAGGGCGTGTAAGTCGCAGAAGAAGAAGGGCGTTGCCGCGCATGGCCGCCCTAGTGATGCAAAATGTCGCGCTTGGCAAGGGGGGAGATGCGAAAATTGCGCGGAAGCCCTCCCCCGGGGCGGGTGCTAGCGGACGAATTCGGCCTTGCTGCAGTCGGAGAAATAGACCTTGCACCCGCCCAGATTCTGGTCGGTGCATTGTTTCATCGCGACCTTCGTCGCCTTCTTGATCGTATAATGCTTGTAATAGAAGATGTTGAACTTTCCGTTGGGGGCCTCTCCGGCCGCGACCACGGCGCATTGATTATACCAGGTCATCGCCATGCGGCAGTCCTTGCCCCCCTTCGAGGTGCAATGGGCGACCGCGTTGTCGACCGCATCGTCCTCGCTCGGACGGGTGCTCGCGAGCCCGATCGTGCCGTCTTCGCTGGCGGCGAACGCGCCCCAGCGCGTCTCCCAATGTCCCTGCGGTACCTGCTGGCCGCCGCCGGACTCGCGGTACAGGCCCGGGATCGGCTGGCATCGGACGCCTTCGGGCGAGGGCTGGGGCGTATAGCCGTCGGCGCAGCCCTGTTCGGCGCGTGCTTTCTCCACGGGACCGCCGGCGAGGAAGAGGATGGCCCCGATGACGGACAGGGCAAAGGCACAAAGCCACGGATAACGGCGCATATTCGAACTCCCTCGAAAAATTTACCCCTCGTTACCGCCGGTTACAGATGGACGGCAAGGTTCGATGTGATCGCGATCACAATCGGGAGCACGGGGGGAGGGGGCG
>NZ_DASWTD010000463.1:0-3573 GCF_036402335.1 Sphingopyxis sp.
AGGATCAGAATGAAGCGCCCGTCAGCGCTCCACTGGAAGCTGTCGGGCGGCCGCGTGTCGAAGCGGGTGATGGCGACGGCCGAAGCAAGATCGTCGATCGGCGCGACCCAGATGTTCAGGACACCGTTCAGCGGATGGAAGTAAGCTAGCTGTTTGCCGTCGGGGCTGATCTGCATTTCGGAATAGGTCGGCGAACGGAAAAGCACGCTCCGCGGGACAAGGTCGACCAATCGCGCCGTATCGGCAGCATTGGTCCGTGCTTCCAGCGGCAGCCCGAGTGCCGCCCCCACGCAAACGATCACAGCCAAAAACATGGCTGCGCGCTTGTTGCGTCGATGCAGCGACGGCCGCCCAATACCGAAATGCATTCTGAAAACCCCCTTGGTCAAACCTGTCTCGCGCGCGCCGCCGAAACAAGCGCTGTGGCACTGACATTGCGCCACCTGAAGACTGGCGCTTCACCGCGGCGAGAGCCAATGCCGGATATGGATCAATCCATGCCCAACCCGAATGGAGCCGCATTTCAGCGACCGACGACTTGCCACTTGCCCGGATGAGGACGAGAAGCGGAAGCGACAATCCGGAGCTACCAAAGAGATAGATCGAACGATGGAACTGACATGGTTTGAAGACTTCGGCACTCTCGCCCGCACCGCGAACTTCTCGCGCGCCGCCGAAGAGCGATCGGTGACCCAACCCGCCTTCAGTCGCCGTATCAGGGCTCTGGAGGAGTGGGTCGGCGTCGAACTCGTCGATCGCCGGACCCACCAGATCGGATTGACCCCGGCCGGCAAGCGCTTCGCCGCGATCGCCGAGACGGTCCTGCGCGATGTCGAACACGGGCGACTGGAAGTGCGGGAGATCGCCGGAACGTCGGCTTCGACGATCAGGATCAGGGTCACGCACGCCCTGGCGCTCAACTTCTTTCCGCAGTGGCTCGCGAAATTGCAGGCGATGACGGAGACCGCGCTACTGATCCAGATGACCGCCGATAATATGGGGGCCTCCGAAAGGGTCATGCAGAACGGCCAGGCGCATTTCTGCCTGTGTCACTATCATCCCGATGCCGCTTCGGTCCTGGACGGACCGGGCTTTCAGTTCATATCGCTCGGTGCCGACGCGCTTGTGCCTGTCAGCGCGCCGGGCGAAACCGATGGATCCCCGCTCCACTCCGTGACGGACGACGCCAACGGCGCGATCGACCTGCTCGCCTATGAAGCCGAGTCCGGAATGGGCCGCATCGTGTCGGCCATGACCGGGGCAAGGGCGATGGCGGCGAGCCTCAATCCGGTTTTCACTTCGCATACCCTCGTGCTCGCCCGCATGGCAAAGGACGGAAAGGGTCTGGCGTGGCTTCCGCGCACCATTGTCGCGGACGAGCTTGCAAAAGGCTCGCTGGTCCGGGCGGGTGATGCCAGCTGGGACATACCCGTCGACATTCGCCTGTATCGGCCGCGCGCCCGGCAATCACAGTCGGCTGAAGCCTTATGGAAGCTGGCGACCGTATAGGCCGGGGTTCCGGGGGCTATGCACCGGTTGGCATGAAACCATCCGCAACAGGCATTGGCCTGTGCACCGACCAGCTTGGTAATCGCTGGCGTGGCCAAGGCATTGGTTTGTGCCGGCCGCATGAACGCGCCGCCCTTGTCGTCCTCGACGGGGGAGCAAGGGCACCCAAGTCAGACGAAGAACAGGCTGGATACCGAACATGAAACAGATCGCCCCGGTCGAAGCCGTCCTTTTCGACCTGCTTACCGCCCTTCTCGATTCATGGTCGGTCTGGAACCACGCCGCCGGATCGGAAGCCGACGGCCTTCGCTGGCGCCGTGCCTATCTCGAACTCACTTACGGTTGCGGCATGTATCGCCCCTATGAGGATCTGGTTCGCGAAGCGGCTGACAAAGCGGAGGTACCGGCATCGGCCGCCGACGCGCTGGCCGCAAGGTGGGACACCCTCCAGCCGTGGCCTGAGGCGCCAGCCTTGCTGAGCGACCTTGCGGCGCGCGGTGTCCGGCTCGGTGTCGTCACCAACTGCTCGATCACGCTCGGACGACGCGCGGCCGAACGGGTCGGCGTTCCCTTTTCGGTCGTCGTGACGTCCGAAGAAACCGGCTATTACAAGCCGCGGCCAGAGTCTTATCGCGCGGCGCTCGACCGGCTCGGCACCGATCCGTCCCGAACGCTATTCGTCGCGGGTTCGCCTGCCGACATTCCCGGCGCGGCACGTGTCGGCATGCCGGTCTTCTGGCATAATCGCGCGGGACTGCCGTTCGTCGCCGACCGCGCCCGGCCGTTTTTGATTGCGGATAGCCTGTATCCGCTCGAGGAGCTTGTGCGATGAGCGAGCACGGAATTTTCGAGGGACTGGAGACGCCATGCCTGCTGCTCGATGCGGACCGGCTGGAACGGAATGCGGCAAAAATGCGCGCGCGCTGCGACGCGCTGGGTGTCATGCTCCGGCCGCATCTGAAGACCGCCAAGTCGCTGGACGTGGCGCGCGTCGCCGCAGGCGGCGTAGCGGGACCGATCACCGTGTCCACACTCGCCGAAGCCGAGTATTTTGCGGCGGCGGGGTGGCGCGACATCCTTTATTCGACCGCGATCGCTCCTGCGAAACTGGCCCGCGCGGCGCGGATTCAGCGCGAACATGGCGCGCGCCTGCTGATCGTCGTCGACGAGCTCGAAGCGGCCCGCGCCATCGGGCGCGAGGCAAGGTCGCTCGACGCGCGCTTCAGCCTGCTGATCGAGGTCGACTGCGGCGAACATCGCAGTGGCGCCGAGCCCGCATCGGCGGAGCTTCTCGCCATCGCCGCCGCGATCGCGGCCGATGCGCCATATCTGGACCTCGCCGGGGTGATGACCCACGCCGGACATTCCTATGCCTTCGACGATCCAGCGGCGATCAGGGAACTGGCCGAGGTCGAGCGATTCGCCGCCGTCGCATCGGCCGACCTCCTGCGCTCCCATGGTCACCCCTGCCCCGTCGTCAGCGTCGGGTCGACCCCAACCGCGCTTTTTGCCGCGCACTCGACGGGCGTTACCGAGGTCCGCGCGGGCATCTACCTGTTCTGGGATCTCTCACAGCTGTCGCGCCGGATCTGCGCCGAAGACGACATGGCGATTTCGGTCCTCGCTACCGTGATCGGTCACCAGCGTCGCGGCCCCAGCCTTATCCTCGACGCCGGCGCCCTCGCCCTGTCCAAGGACATCGGCGCCCGGCGCTTCATGCCCGAGGCGGGATACGGGCTGGTTTGCGACGCCTCGACGCTCGCGCCGCTCGGCACGCTGGCGGTCGAAACGGTGCATCAGGAACATGGTTCGGTGCCGGTGCCCGACGAAAGCTGGTTCGCGCGCCTGCCGATCGGCAGCCTCGTTCGCATCCTCCCCAACCATGCCTGCCTGACCTGCGCGGCCTATCCCTTTTACCATGTACTGCGCGCCGGCCGGCCTGACGGGCAATGGCCCCGCGTCGGCGGGTGGTAGCGGTTTCGGAGATCGAGACGATGATACAGAGAATGACCGAAATCCGGTGCGCGGCCGCCCCTCCGCCCGGCGGACATTATGCCCAGGCCA
>NZ_DASWTD010000464.1:0-2093 GCF_036402335.1 Sphingopyxis sp.
ATCTTGCGGAAGCTCTCGCCGGTCCGCTTGATCACCTCGCTGCCGACCGCCGCCTTCACCGTGGCATTTCTGGGTTGCCCGCTGAGCACGCCCATTTCGCCGAAGAAGCTGCCCGCGGGCAGGTAGCGGAGGAAGATCGGCTTGCCGCCGATATCCTTCTCGACGACCATCGACCCCGACCGGATGACGTAGACATCGTCGCCCTGCTCGCCCTCGGTCAACACGATCTTGCCCGCCGGCACGCGCTCGACCTCGGCCGTATCGACGACCTCCGCCAGATCCTGAACGGTCAGCCCGCCCTTGAATATCTGGAGCAGCTGGCGTTCGAGCGAGATGCGGTTGATCACGCGTTTTGCGCCCGGCACCGCCGCCATCAGTTTGAGCGCGGCGGTGCGCGACACCTCGACGAAGATGCTGTCCTCGCCCGCGCGGATCGTCGCGCCGCGCTTTCGGCCCGAGATCAACCCGACCTCGCCAAAGATCGAGCCTTGCTCGATCGGCACCGTGACGCCGGGGCCGACCTCGACCTCGGCATGGCCGTCGGCAATCGCGAACAGCGACGATCCCGGCTCGCCCTTTTCGAACACCACGTCGCCCTTGCGATAAAAGGCTACCTTCGAATCGAGCATGAACTCGCGCATCTGAAGCGGCGAGACGTCACCGAAGATGGTGGCCCGCTTGCGCAGATATTCCAGCCATTCGCTCACCGACTTCTTTTCCGGTAACCCAGCGAATATCGCCGCCAGATCCTTTTCGTCGGCCGGGGTCAGGCCACTGTTGCCATTGATGAACTCGACGACGTCATAGCCCTGGTTCATGCAATGCTTGATCAGCGGATAGCCCGCGAGCGCGCCGATGACATAGAGGCCGGGGACCGTCGTCTCGAAGGTCGGCGACAGCTTGGGAAAGGCCTCACGGTCGGGGCCGGTAAACTCGATCCCCATCGACTCGACGAACCCGCGCGGCGCAACCGACCCGAGGCGCGCGACGATCACGTCGCATTCGATCTTTTCCTCGCCCGTCGGGGTTTCGAGCGTCAGCCAGCCGGGCTCGACCTTCTTCGGCTGCGTCTCGGTGCGGATCGACATGAAGCCGTTCTCGCCCGCCTCGGTCATATCGGCGACATTCTTCGCCTTGGCGCGCGCGAAATCCTTCGAGCGGTTGAGGATGGTGACGGTGTTTTCGAGCGCCTCCTCGGCGACGCCGAGCGCATTCTCGATCCCCGCGTCGCCCGACCCGACGACGGTGATATGCCTGTCCTTGAAATCCTCGGGATCGTCGACCTGATAGATGATGTGCGGCAGGTCGGCGCCCTCGCAGCGCATCCGGTTCGGATTGCCCTGCGTGCCGATCGCCAGCACGATATTCTCGGCGTGGAAGACGTCGCCCCTGGCGGTCTTGATCGCGAACGCACCCTTCGCGCCGGTCACTTCGGCGACTTCGGCGTGATACGCGACATTCACCTTGTTGTTTGCGGCGTCCTCGTCCCAGTTGCCGAGAATATATTCACGCGCGCCCTCGGCGAAGCGGCAGTCGGAACGGAGATCAAGCCGTTCGGGCGTCGCGAGCACGCGCTTGCCCTTCTGATATTTGAAAATCGTGTCCGACAGATGGTCGGTCTTTTCGAGCAATATGTGGCTGAGCCCGAGCTGCGCGGCGCGCGATGCGGCGCTGAGCCCCGCTGGCCCCGACCCGATGATCGCGACCTTCACGCGATCAAGGGGGACCGGATCGCTCATGCACGCACCGGCAGGCGGCGCTGGCCATCATATTGGTCACCGGCCGAGATGCTGACGAACGCGCGCACGGGCATCCTTCCCCCCTCTCGCCAGCCCCCCGGCGATTTCATAACGGATGCGACCCGGACTTATGTCCTGGACGCAAAGCTATGCCCCTGAAAGCGAGCCAAGGTCAACCGGAGAGGCAGAACTGCGAGACGTTCGCAGCTCGCGACGTTCCGAGGCTCCCCACTGACAGCAAACGACCGGTTGCGGACAGTTGAGTGTGCACCCCGGCGAAAGCCGGGGCCCAGAATTCCAACACTAACCTTGCGCTTTTCCGCACTGGGCCCCGGCTTTCGCCGGGGTGCACAA
>NZ_DASWTD010000465.1:0-3205 GCF_036402335.1 Sphingopyxis sp.
CAGGCGCGCGTCGAGAAGAAATCGCGTGAAATAGCCGAACAAATATCCATGCGGCGCCAGCAAAGCGCGCTGGAAGCGCCGATCCTTTTCATCGGGCGCGGCGCGAACGTCGAATTCCACCGGCAAGAGGCGGAAAAATGGGCGGCCTCCCAACCGAGACCGAAACCCGGGGAGCCGCCGGTGCCACCACCACCCCCGGAATTCCCGGTGCCCCTCCATTTTCAACCGGTCGCATGGATCAAGGGGACGGGATCGTCGGCAATATTCCGGATCGAAACCCATATGACGACTTGCAGCTATTGGTCGCTGGGCGACACGCGTTCTGCCGGAGAAGGCACAGGTCTCCTTTTTTCCGCGCGCGAAAGCCCGATATCGGAAAGCACGTTGATCGACGCGATCGCAATCGACAAGATCACCGAGCCCGAACTGGTCAAACTTGTGGCGGCACATCGATAATATCTTGAGGCAGGATCGGAGCCGCCACCGCTTCGAGAGCCCTGACGACGGGAGAAGAATATGAATGCAATCGGTGTGATCGCAACGCTGCGCGTCCAGCCCGGCAAGGAAGGGGAATTCGAAGGCGTCTTCGCCGAACTCGCCGCCGCGGTAAATGCGAACGAGGCGGGCAACAGCTATTACCGCCTGTTCAGGACCGGCGAAACGGGCGTCTACAAGGTGCTCGAATGCTACGACGATCAGGCGGCGCTCGACGCGCACCGCGCCTCGGACCATTTCCGCAGCATTGGCGCGCGCCTCGGCCCCTGTCTCGCCGGCGCGCCCGAGATCGAGACGCTAAGCGCCGCCTGAGCAGCCGGTTTCGGCCGTTAGTTGCCGATAGAGATGTGCACCCCGGCGAAAGCCGGGGCCCAGAATTACAGCGCTAACCTTGCGCTTTTCCGCACTGGGCCCCGGCTTTCGCCGGGGTGCACGAGGGGCCGCTCCCCACCTCAAATCCGTCGCCCATCACCCGATCTCGGCGATCTCTCCCGACCGGTCGCCCAGCACATAGCGCGGCCCCGCCCCGCGCTGCGCGGCCTTGTCGTCGCGGTTGTAGAGCCCGCATTTCTTCAGCGACAAGCAGCCGCAGCCGATGCAGTTGCCGAGCAGTTCGCGCGTCCGCTCGAGCGCCGCGATCTGCGCATCGATCCGCGCGCCCAAGCCGGTGCTGATCCGCGTCCAGTCCGCGCCATTGGGCGTCCGCCCGGCCGGAAGCCGCGCCAGCTCGGCAGCGATCTCCTCAAGGCTCAGCCCCAGTTGCTGCGCGATCAGGATGAAAGAGACGCGGCGTATGTCGGCGCGCAGGAAGCGCCGCTGCCCGCCGCCGGTGCGCAGCGCCTCGATCAGTCCTTTCGCTTCATAAAAGCGGATCGCCGACACCGCGACCCCCGTTCGCGCCGCTAGTTCGCCAATCGCGATCAGGTCGGTCCGATGCATCGATAGCTCCCGTTTTTGCTTGATCTAAACCTAACTTGAGCTTTCATAAGCCCTGCGTCAACGCGAATCAGGAGAAGACAAGGTGACGCATCCCTTCATCGAGCATGTGAATCTGACGGTCAGCGATCCCGATCGCACCGCCGGAATCCTCTCGGCCATCTTCGGCTGGCACGAACGCTGGCGCGGCCCCGCGCAGGGTGGCGGACGCACCATTCACCTTGGCAGCGACGCCGCCTATATCGCCCTCTATACCGGCCCCGACAGCCAGCACGCCGACGCACAATATCCAAAGGGCGCGCCGCTTAACCATGTCGGGGTGCAGGTCGACGATCTCGACACGATCGAGATCCGCGTGAAGGCGGTCGGCCTCACCCCCTTCAACCATGGCGATTACGAACCCGGGCGCCGCTTTTACTTCTTCGACCCCGACGGCATCGAATTTGAGGTAGTCAGCTATGCGGAGCCGCGCCTGCGCTGAACCGGGCAACAACCGCGCCATTGCCGCGTTGATCGGTCATCGGGGGGCATGAAGGAGCCTTTTCGATGAGCGACGATATCAAGAAGCAATTCTGGAAAGCCCTGGCCGACAGCCCCTATGTCATGGTCGGCGCGACGGGCGAGCGCGAACATCATATCCCGATGAATGCGCAGCTCGACAAGGACGCCCACAGCGCCTTCTGGTTCTTCACCGCGATCGACAACCGCCTGTCGGGCGGCGGCCCCGCGATGGCGCAATTCTCGGCGAAGGGGCACGACCTGTTCGCGTGCATCTCGGGCACGCTGGTCCGCGAAAGCGATCGCACGGTGCTCGACAAATTGTGGAACAACAGCATCGCGGCCTGGTACGAAGGCGGCAAGGACGATCCGAAACTGGTCCTCTTGCGCTTCGATCTCGACAACGCCGAAATCTGGACCGCCGACCCCGGCATCAAGGGCCTGTTCAAACTCGCAACGGGCATGACGATGAAGGAAGGCGAACTCGGCCAGCACGCCGAGGTGGCGCTTTAGCCCGTCTGGACATCTGCCCATGCCCGGCTAAAAAGTCGGCATGGGCATATGGCTTGGGCAGCATTTTGCATGGCATGGCTATACGCGACGCGACGAATATCGTCGCTGGTTGCTGCTGGTCATCCCAGTCGAAGCCCTGCTGCTCGCCGGGCTGTGGTTTTAGGGTCGCAACGGCACGATCCACTTTCCTTCGACGATAGCGGGAATAAGCCTCTTCGCGGCCGGCCTCGCCTATCGGATCGCGCTCCTCTTCCTTACGGCGCGGCGATTTCGGTCGGCGGGACTTTCGCGGGGATGGTTGTTCCTTCCCTTTTTTAACATCAACCTTCCCGTCGGCGGCTATTTTTGGAGCGTCGGAACCACGATCACGCTGCTCACCATCGTCGCCGGCGCAACCGTCGAAGATGCGCGGGACGAAGAACGCATCTCCTAAACGCGCGGAGCGATCCGCCCTTCGCGGTACTCGAACCCGCCTTCGCGGTCGCGTTCCAGTAAAGCGGGGCCATCGAGGTCGACCCAGCGCGCGCGCTGCGCGAGTACGAAGGCGGGCGCGATCGCGAGGCTGGTCGACAGCATGCACCCGACCATGATCGACAACCCGGCCGCATCGGCGGCATCGGCGATCTTCAGCGCCTCGGTCAGCCCGCCCGCCTTGTCGAGCTTGATGTTCACGCCGTCGTAAAAAGCACCGATCCGCGCCACATCGGCCGCCGTCTGACAGCTTTCGTCGGCGACAAACGGAATGGGCGCATAGATCGGATCG
>NZ_DASWTD010000466.1:0-5815 GCF_036402335.1 Sphingopyxis sp.
TGATGATCGGCAACGGCACGATGACGCTGGGCGGTACCGCGAAACAGGCGCTGATGACGCTCTCGGGCGCCGGGATGTTCGATGCGGGTGCGCTGGCGGTCGGCGAATTGACCCTCGACAGCGAAGGCGCGGGCGAGAGCCGGCTGAATGCGGTCAAGAGCGCCGCGGTGACGACGCGCGGCATCGGCAAGACGATCGTGCTCGGCAAGCCCGTGTGCACCGTCCGCAACGTCGGCAACGGGACGGTGCAGTGCGGGAACGCGAGGAAATAGCCTTATGTCATAAGCCGGATGACGGGTTTCGAACGATTGAGGACGGTTGGATGTGCACCCCGGCGAAAGCCGGGGCCCAGAATTCCAACACTAACCTTGCGCTTTTCCGCACTGGGCCCCGGCTTTCGCCGGGGTGCACAAAAGGGACGGCTCACCACCCCGAAGCGGGTGTACAGCGCCTATTTCTTCAGCCCGATCTCGCGAAGCCGTTCCTGCAGATACTCGTCTGCCGTAATCGGCGTCGGGT
Organism: Sphingopyxis sp.; assembly: GCF_036402335.1. Classification (GTDB taxonomy): domain Bacteria; phylum Pseudomonadota; class Alphaproteobacteria; order Sphingomonadales; family Sphingomonadaceae; genus Sphingopyxis. Next base: position 520 of record NZ_DASWTD010000466.1, read on the forward strand.
AGAGGTTCGGGTGCGACGCATCGACGCAGCTTTCGAGCGTCTCGATCGGATAATCCGAGCGGAAGTGGAGGAAGAAGGGCATCGAATAACGCGCGACGCTGGCACGGCCGGCGTCGGGATTGCGGACGCGGTGCGTGGTCGAAGGCAGCTTGTTGTTGGTCAGCCGCTGCAGCATGTCGCCGACATTCACCGCCATCGCGCCAGCGGGCGGGCTGACCGGAAGCCAGCTGCCGTCCTTGTCGAGGATTTCGAGCCCGGCTTCCTCGGCGCCGAGCAGCAGCGTGATCGTGTTGATGTCCTCATGCGCCTCGGCGCGGATGCCCTTGGCGGGCGCTTCGACCGGCGGATAGTGAAGCAGCCGCATCACGCTGTTGCCATCGGCGACGGTGTCGTCGAAGAAATCGGGGGCGAGGCCAAGATAGCGCGCGATGCCCGAGAGCAGCCGGCCGCCGACGCGGTCGAATTCGGCGAAGAGCTTGTCATAGGCGGTGCGAAAGCCATCGACCTCGGCGGGCCAGACATTGTTCGGCTGTTGCGCGGCGAGGCGGTGGCCGGCGGGCAGGTCGCGGCCGACGTGCCAGAATTCCTTGAGGTCGACTTCTTTCGCGCCCTTGGCGATCTCGGTGCCGAACGGCGTGTAGCCGCGCGCGCCGCCGCCGCCCGCGATATGATAGGCGCGCTTCACCTCCTCGGGCAGCGCGAAGAAGGCCTTCGCCTTGTCCCACGCTTCGTCGATCAGCGCAGGGTCGATGCCATGGTCGGTGATCATCGCGAAACCGAAGCGTTCGAACGACGCGCCGAAGTCCTTTGCGAACTGGTCGGCGGGAAGCGACATGGAAATAACGGGAACGGCAGCAGTCATGCGAATATTGTCCATCTGGTCAGGGGCAGCGCCCGCGCGGGCGCATCATGAGTCGCGATTTAGGCGTTGAGCGCCAGCGGTTAAAGGGAAAAAGGCGGTTTCGTCCCGCGCGCGGCTCGGCTAAGCCCGCGTCCATGGCAAAGCAATATTGGCTGATGAAATCCGAACCCGACGCCTATGCGTGGGAGCAGCTGGTCAAGGACGGTACCGGCATCTGGGACGGCGTGCGCAACCACACCGCGAAGCTCAACATGATGGCGATGAAGGTCGGCGACGAGGCCTTCTTCTATCACAGCAATATCGGCAAGGAATGCGTCGGGATCATGCAGATCACCGAGGAAAGCTTTCCCGATCCGACTGCGGACAAGGGCTCGCCGTGGGTCGTGGTGCGCGTCGCGCCGGTGCGCGCGTTGGCCAACCCGGTGACGCTCGCGGCGATCAAGGCCGATCCGAAGCTGGCCGACATGGACCTGATCCGCCAGTCGCGGCTGTCGGTCGGGCGCGTGACGCCCGCCGAGTGGAAACATATCCTTAAAAAATCGGAGAAGCCCGGGGGCTGATCTCGCGCACTATGCGGGCGATTATTTCGCCAGCTTCGCCTTCAGATGGTCGGCGACCGACGGGTGCAGCGGATTGACGAATTCGCAGCCGTAATTGTTGCCGTCCTGCCGGCGCACCACGGCTTCGACCGGCTGCAGCCCGGGCAGGTTCACCCAGATATGCTTGCCGATCGCCTGACGCGAAAAGGTGAACATGCGAAAGCCGTTCGCCGACAGGTCGAACAGTTCGGCATCGAACGGATTGGAACCGGCTTCGCGAAAACGGGCGCGGCCGTCAACTGGCGTGCGCTCGTCGCGGCGGGCCGATGTAGGCGCCTGACTGGCTTCGAGGGTGCGATTTCCCAACACTGCTTTGGTCCCAGCGTACTCTTGATTCATCATCTTCTACGCTTCCGTTGGTTACCTCAAAGTGAAGAAATATGGTGAAAATCGGCTATATCGGTGGCTGGTCCCCGACAGACATCAAATGGCTGGAAAAGGGCGTGACAAGCTGTGCCGCATCGCGCCATTCGGCGGTCAGCCAGCGCTCATGATCCTCGGCATGCAGGATCAGCGGCATCGCGCCGGGCCCAAGGCGTTCGAGCAGGCCGTTCGGGTCGGTCGTGAGGATCGCGAAGCCCGGCCAATCCTCATTCTGGCGCTGGATGCCCGCGAAGGCAAAGATCGGCCGGCCTGAAACCGATGCCCAGCGCTGGCGCCGCGCGCCCGCCGGCCCCGACCACAGGGCAAAGCTGGTCGCGGGGATCAGGCAGCGAAGTTCGGGATGGCGCAGCGTGCCGATCCAGAAGGGACTCGACAGGTTGCGGACCGTAGCGACGGGCTCGGTGCCCTGCGGCGGCGGCGGGACGCCCCACAGTTTCGGACGCAGGTAACGGCGCGGGCCGCCGCGGCTGTCGGGGGCGATCACCGGTGCGGGGCGGCCGGGCGTGACATAATCGCCGGTCCAGGGATCGTCGCCTGCATCGACGCCTAAAGTCGCGGCGATCGCGCGCGCCGGGGCATCGAGACGATAGAGGTTCATGCGGCCTGATTGCCGTGCGGCGCGGCGCTGTCAATCGGCGCGCTGCGCCGCTTTCACTTGTCCCAGGGCGACTTTTCAGCGGGCTTCGACTCGCCGAGACTGCCGCGTTCGGCGGCACGGTCGGCCGCGACCATGACCCCTGCGCCCATCATGCTGCACCCGACAAAGCCGAGGATCGTCAGGCATCCGAGCCCCATCAGGATCGATTTCATCATATCGGCCATCGTGCCGCTCCGTCGTTGTTCCGGCGGCAGGGATAAGGTGCGCGCGTAAAAATCGCGTTTACTGATCGGACCTTACACGGCCGCGGCCCGCCTTGATGCTCGCGCGGGCCTTCTTGCTGTCGACGCGTTTCGCTTTCGCTGCCTTGCTGGGTTTGGTCTTGATGCGCCGTTCGGGGCGGACGAGCGCGGCGTCGACCAGTTCGTTCAGACGTGCGCGCGCGTCGGCGCGATTGGCCTCCTGCGTGCGGAAGCTGCGCGCGAGAATGACGAGTTCGCCCGCGGCGGTCATCTTGCTTCCCGCCAACGTCTTGAGCCGCCGATAAGCATCGGGCGCAAGCCCCAGCGCGAAGACATCGACGCGCAGCTGGCAGGCGGTCGCGACCTTGTTGACATTCTGGCCCCCCGGGCCCGACCCCGCGAGGAACTTCTCGCTGATCGCGCTTTCGGGGATGTCAGCCACGCGTCGGCTCCGCTCCCTCCGGCGCCGCAAAGCCCAGCGCGGTGAAGCTGTCGGGGAACGGCGCCTCGGCAATTATTGGCGGCTTGACGTCACGTTTTACCACCAGCCGTTCGGCATGGAGCAGGGTGCGCGTCTTCGTGCCGCCGCGGCCGTAGACGGGGTCACCGACGAGCGGAAAGCCGAGCCCTTCGAGTGCGTGGACCCGCAGTTGATGGGTGCGGCCCGTCTCGGGCCGGAAGCGCAGCAGCGCCCGGCCGTCCGCTACCGCGAGTTTTTCCCAATGCGAGACCGAAGGCTTGCCTTTCGGATCGCCGACCATGCGCCAGCCATCTTCTGCGGTCGACACCTTGGAAAGCGGCAGGTCGATCGTGCCGCCATCGCCGTTCGGCACGCCGTCGACGATCGCGAGATATTGTTTCTCCACCTCGCGGGCCTCGAACGCCCGCGTGAACCGGCCGTGTGCCTTGGGGTTGCGCGCGAGGAGCAGGCACCCCGACGTGTCACGGTCGAGCCGGTGGACGGGAAGAGGCCAGCGTTTGAAACCGAACTTCAGCAAATCGAGATGATTTTCGAGGCTGAGGCTGCCGTCGCGCGGCGCATCGACGGGGAGGCCCGCGGGCTTGTCGATGACAAGCGCCTCGCCATCGAGGAAGAGAACACGATCTGAAAGAAGCATGGCGCGCTATAGGGCCTGATCGGTTGAGGGGGAAGCACTCGCATAGCTGCCGATGCCGTGAATCAGGCCCTCAACAAATCATCGTGCGCACGGGTCAGTCGAAAGCGTAAACGTCCATCGCGAGCAGGCCATAGGTGACGCTTTGATGCAGCCGTTCGGCATTGAGCGATGCGCCGCCAGCGCCCATGACTACGTAAAGCGGCAATATATGGTCGGGCGTCGGGTGATTGTCGGTGCCGTGCGGAGCGCGTTCGACGCTGTGGAGCACGTCATCGACCGCTCCGGCCGCCATGCGTTCGGCGATCCAGTCGGTGAAATCGGTAACCCACGCCGGCGCCGGGGCGTCGATCGGCAGGCGCGCCGAGAAGAGCGCACGCAGATTGTGCGTGATGCTGCCCGATCCGATGACGAGCACGTCATCGTCACGCAAGGGAGCGAGCGCCTGCCCGAGCGCATAGTGCCATTCGGGGCTGGCATTCGAGTGGATCGAGAGCTGGACGACGGGGATGTCTGCGTCCGGGTAGATCAGCGAGAGCGGCACCCACGCGCCATGATCGAGCCCGCGTTCGGAATCGGCGGTGACGGCAAGGCCTTGGCCAGCGAGCAGATCGACGATGCGGTTTGCGAGGCCCGGATCGCCCGGGGCGGGATAACGCATCGCGAAGAGTTCGTCGGGGAAGCCGCCGAAATCGTGGATCGTCGGCGGCGCGGGCGATGCGGTGACCGTCGCGCGGCCGCCCTGATACGCAGCGTCATGATGCGCCGACACGACGAGGATCGCGCGCGGGCGCCGCAATCGGGTGCCCAGCCCGGCGAGGAAATCCCGCGCCGGGCTGGGCTCGAGCGCCATCATCGGCGAGCCGTGCGAAACGAAAAGGCCCGGGAGACGGCGCATCGATTCAGGCCGCGAGCTTCGCCGCGGTGCGCGCGACGCGTTCGCCGAGATAGCGGGCGCCGGCGAGGTCGGCTTCGGCCGGCTGGCGCGAACCATCGGCACCGGCGATCGTGGTCGCGCCATAGGGGGCGCCGCCCTTCACTTCATCGACGCCCATCTGGCCGGCAAAGCCATAGTCGAGCCCGACGATCGTCATGCCGAAGTGGATAAGGTTGGTGAGCACCGAGAAAAGCGTCGTTTCCTGGCCGCCATGCTGCGATCCGGTCGAGGTAAAGGCCGCGCCGACCTTGCCGTTGAGCTTGCCCTGCGCCCAGACGCCGCCGGCGGTGTCCCAGAAGCTCGCCATCTGGCTCGACATGCGGCCAAAGCGCGTCGGCGTACCGACCACGATCGCGTCGTAATTCGCGAGTTCGTTCGGATCGCTGAGCAGCGGATGCGCGGTGTCGGTCTTGAAACCCGCGGCCTGCACCACCGCTGCGGGAGCGGTTTCGGCGACGCGGCGGATATCGACTTCGGCGCCTGCGGCGCGCGCGCCCTCGGCGACGGCGTCGGCCATCTGCTCGATATGTCCATAGCTCGAATAATAGAGCACCAGTAC
>NZ_DASWTD010000467.1:0-6020 GCF_036402335.1 Sphingopyxis sp.
GGGTGGGCGGGGAATCGGGTTCGCCCGCGGTTCCTATCCCCACCACATCGCGCCCAGCGCGCCCGCGGCCCCGGCGGCGATTGCCGTCAGCGCATAACGCCACCAGCGGCGGCGTTCACCCTTGTCCCACATCAGCGGAATCTCGGGAAGCGGCGGCGCGGGCGGGGCGCCGCCGGGCTTCGGCAGTTGGGCATCGAGGCGGCGGATGATGTCGGGGATCAGCGCCAGCGTCTTGCCCTGTTCGCGGATGCCGTCGGCAAGCGCCGCTTCGGGGCCGAGTTCGTCGCGAATCCATTCGCTGACGAAGGGCCCCGACACATTCCACATGTTGATCTTGGGATTGAGCATCGTGGCGACACCCTCGACCATTACCATTGTCTTTTGCAGCAGCAGCAGGTGCGGCTGCGTCTGCATGTCGAAATCGCGCGTGATCGCGAACAGCCCGTCGAGCATCTGCCCAACGCTGAGTTCGCTCACCGGCTTGCCGCGCATCGGCTCGCCGACCGCGCGGAGCGCCGTCGCGAACTCCTCGACGCTGTGATAATCGGGGACATATTGCGCCTCGAAATGGATTTCGGCGACGCGGCGGTAATTGCCCGTGGTCAGACCATAGAGAATCTCGGCGAGCCAGTAGCGCGCCTGCCGGTTGATCCGCCCCATGATGCCGAAATCGACCGCGGCGATCGTGCCGTCGGCCTTTACGAACAAATTGCCCTGATGCATGTCGGCGTGGAAAAACCCCTCGGCAATTGCCTGCCGCAGGAAGGCGTTGACGAGGTTCGCCGACAATTTTTCCATGTCGTGACCGGCAGCGATCAGTTGCTCGCGGTGCGAAATCTTGATGCCGTCGATCCAACCCAGCGTCATCACGCGGCTCGCGGTGCGGTCCCAGTCGATCTCGGGGACTTCGTAGGTTGGCACGCCGACCATCGCATCGCGGAGTTCGGAGGCCGAGGCGGCCTCGCGGCGCAGGTCGAGTTCGCGCAGCGTCCAGCGCCGGAAATTGGCGATCACTTCGCGCGGGCGGAGCCGCGTCGCTTCGCCGCCGAGCGCCTCGAGATGCGCCGCGGCCCATTCATAGGTGTCGATGTCGCGCGCGAACTGCTTGTCGATGCCGGGGCGGCGGACCTTGACCGCGACCTTGCGGCCCTCGGTCGTCACGGCGCGGTGCACCTGCGCGATCGAGGCCGAACCGACGGGTTCGGGGTCGAACTCGCTGTAGAGGCTTTCGAGCGGGACTTCGAAGGTCGCCTCGATTTCCTGCTTGATACGATCGAACGCGACCGGCGCGAGCGCGTCCTGCAGCGTCAGCAGATTATGCGCCGCTTCCTCGCCGACGAGGTCGGGGCGCGTTGCGAGCGTCTGGCCGAGTTTGACCGCAGCCGGACCGATCGCCTGGAACGCGGCGGCATAGTCGGGCATCTTCGGCTGGATTGTGCCGAGCCGTGCGATGCGGCAAAGGCGCTTGACCCCCGGCGGCGTCTGCGGCGCTGTCTCGATGCCGCGCAGTGCACCGTGACGCGCAAGGATGCGTCCCCACTTCAGCAGGCGGGCAATATGCGTGACGGGTCGGGTCAAGCTTTCCACCCGCTATGGATGGCGACGAGACCGCCAAGGATCGGTTCGACCTTCACCGCGGTGAAGCCCGCGTCGCGGATCATCTGCGCGAATTTGGGCATCGGCGGGAAACGGCGAATCGATTCGATCAGGTAACGATAGCTGTCCTCGTCATCGGCGATCAGCTTGCCGAGTTTGGGGACGAGATGGTGCGAGTAAGCATCATAGGCTTGGGCGAACCCCGGCCACTCGTTGGTCGAAAATTCGAGGCAGAAGAAACGCCCGCCATAACGCAGCACACGGTGCGCTTCCTCGAGCGCTGCGGGAATGTCGGTGACGTTGCGGATGCCGAAGGCGATCGTATAGGCGTCGAAAAACTGGTCGGGAAAGCTCAGCTTCTCGGCATTCTGTTCGGACCAGACGAGCGTATCGATGCCGCGCTCCGCCGCGCGTTCCATACCGACGCCGAGCATGTCGGGGTTGATGTCGGCGACGGTGATGCTCGCGCCGAAGCGTTCCATGCGAAACGCGATGTCGCCGGTCCCGCCCGCCATGTCGAGGATCGTCTCGCCCTCGCGCGGCTTGACGCGGCGCACGAAGCGGTCCTTCCACAGCCGGTGCATCCCGCCCGACATCGCGTCGTTCATGATGTCGTACTTGCGCGCGACGCGGCTGAACACTTCGCCGACCATCGCGGTCTTCGCGCCCGCGGGGACCTGTTCATAACCGAAGCTGACGGTGTCGGGAGTGGCCATGGAGTGCGCGCCTTTGCGGGGGAGATGGTGTGTTGCGTCGGCCTTTAGCCGGGCCTTGCCGTGCAGGCAAATGGCGCGTAGCCCGATGCGCGATATGCCCGAGCTACCCGAAGTCGAAACCACCGTCCGCGGCCTCGCCCCCTTCCTCGAAGGGCAAAGGCTGACCGCGGTCACCACCTTCCGCCCCGATCTGCGCCGGCCCTTCCCCGCCGATCTCGCGCAGCGATTGACGGGCGCGACCGTCACGAGCCTCTCGCGCCGCGCCAAATATGGGGTCATCTCGACCGACCGCGACGATCATATGATCTTTCACCTCGGCATGTCGGGACGCTGGCGGACCGAGGGCGGCGAGGCGGGCAAGCACGACCATCTGCTGCTCGAAACCGCCGGGCACCGGCTGTTCCTCCACGATCCGCGGCGCTTCGGGTCGGTCGATCTCGTCAGCGGCGACCCGCTGACCTTGTTTCCCGCCTTCGTGACGCTGGGTCCCGAACCCTTGTCCGACGCTTTCGATGCCGCCTATCTGGCGAAGGCGCTTGCGGGGCGCCGCGCACCGATCAAAGCGATGCTGCTCGACCAGACGCTCGTCGCGGGGCTCGGCAACATCTATGTCTGCGAGGCGCTCAACATGGCCCGTATTTCGCCGGTGAAGCCCGCCGCCGATGTGTCGAAGGCAAAGCTCGCCGTGCTGGTGCCCGCGATCAAGAAGGTGCTGATCGCCGCGATCGCCGCGGGCGGGTCGACCTTGCGCGATTTCCTCAGCCCCGAAGGCGACCTCGGTTATTTCGCCAGGGACTGGCGCGTCTATGGGCGCGAAGGCGATACTTGCGAATGCGGCGGGACGATCGCGCGGATCGTGCAATCGGGCCGGTCGACCTTCTATTGCTCGAAATGCCAGCGATAATATGGGGGATCAGCCGAGCCGATGCGGCGTCGGGTCTCCCCGCTCTTCGATGATCTGCTGCCGCGCCACGGCCGAACAGCGTTGATATTCGGACAGCAGATCATCCCTGTCCCTGGCGGTCGCGTTCGCCATCATGTCGACGACGCCTGCGGTGTCGCGCGCCGCAACCTCACGAACCCATGCGATCTCGTCCAGGCCGCATGCGCGCGCCAGCAATCGCGTTGCGCGGACGCGGAGCCGGAATTCGAAGTCCATGAGCCGCGCGGACTCGAATTCCTCCTTTTTCTGCATGGCTTTGCCGAGATCCCACGTCATGGACGGAATATGTGGCCGCCGCTCGGCGAGCGTCAAGCCGGCTGGGGTCTTGCGGCATCGTCCGGCTTGTCGCACCGGCGCGCGGAAAAGGGCCGAAACCCATTGACCAAATCGCCCTTGATCGCTATGCGCGCACCCTTCGAGCAGGGTCCGGGCGTCCGGAACCGGCCGCATCCGGACATTGATTCGCTGCTTTCGCGCGATTCGGCTGCTCCGTACGAGGCTGTGCTCCGACCATGTAGACCGTTTGAAAGACCAGAGGAATTTATGGCCAATACGCCGCAGGCAAAAAAGCGCATCCGCCGCAACACCGCGCGCACCGTCGTGAACAAGAATCGCGTTTCGCGCATTCGCACGCTGGTGAAGAAGGTCGAGAATGCCGTCGCTGCGGGCGACAAGGACGCGGCCGCGACCGCATTGAAGGCTGCGCAGCCCGAAATGGCGCGCGGCGTTGCCAAGGGTGTACTTCACAAGAACACCGTGGCCCGCAAGTTCTCGCGCCTGACCAAGAGCGTGAACGCGATCGCCTGATTCGCTTCGTCCCGAAAGGGAACAGAAAGGACCCGCTGGCTTCATGCCCGCGGGTCCTTTTTTGCGCCCGATATTGTTACATGGTGATGGCAATAGTGTTGCAGCGCGGTAAGTGACGGATTTACGGCGATTCGTTGATATGTCGCACGATTGTCACAAATAAATATTTGAAAAATATAGGGAAAACGCCGTTTTCGCGCGATTCCGGCACCCCCCGCGAGTCAAGATTTTTATTTCAGTATTTTTACACGGCCAGCCCTTGATCGACTCGCCGACCCCTGACTAGACAGGGGGGTCGTCGGCCTTCGCCGGCGGCCGCCACATCGACATGATTCGCGACTGTTCGGGCTGCTTGCCCGGGACAGGAAGCTTGCGCCCGGCGCAGGCGACGGATCGGCGTGTGCCGCGGTCGCCTTCCGGTCCGGCGAGCGGGACCAAGGGGGGCGGCAAGGCGTGACGGAAAGCGGGTATCAGCATGGGAACAACGCCGGGGATGGAGCAGTGAGCGGCGATGCCGCGACGCTCTGGCCGCGCGTTGCCGAAGGGCTGCGCCGCGACCTTGGCGCACGCACCTTCGACCATTGGCTGAAGCCCGTGCACTTTGCCGACTATTGTTCGCTGTCGGGCGTAGTGACGCTCGAGACCGCAAGCCGTTTTTCGGCGAACTGGATCAACGAACGCTTCGGCGACCGGCTCGAACTGGCATGGCGGCAGCAGCTGCCGGCGGTGCGCGGCGTCACGGTGCGCGGCGGCGCGGTGGCAAGCGAGCGGGCGACCGTTCTCGCGGCAGCGCCGCTCCCGGCCTTCGAGGCGCCCCCGGCACCTGCCGCGAATCCGGCCCTGCTCGGTTTCGACCCGCGCCTGTCGTTCGACCGCTTCGTGGTCGCGCGCAGCAACATCCTCGCCGCCAACGCCGCGCGCCGCATGGCGATGGTCGAGCGGCCGCAGTTCAATCCGCTCTTCCTCTGTTCGGGCACCGGACAGGGCAAGACGCACCTGCTCCAGGCGATCGCGCAGGATTTTGCCGCGACGCACCCGACCGCGACGATCATCCTGATGTCCGCCGAAAAATTCATGCTCGAATTCGTCGGCGCGATGCGCGGCGGCGACATGATGGCGTTCAAGTCGCGGCTGCGCGCCGCCGATCTGTTGCTGCTCGACGATCTCCAGTTCGTGATCGGCAAGAATTCGACGCAGGAAGAGTTGCTCCACACGATCGACGACCTGATGACCGCGGGCAAGCGCCTTGTCGTCACCGCCGACCGCCCGCCGGCGATGCTCGACGGGGTCGAGGCACGACTGCTGTCGCGCCTGTCGGGCGGGCTCGTCGCCGATATCGAGGCGCCCGAGGACGATCTGCGCGAACGCATCCTCCGCCAGCGGCTCGCCGCGATGCCGATGGTCGACGTGCCCGACAATGTCGTCGCCTATCTGGTCAAGCATTTCACGCGCAACATCCGCGAGCTCGAGGGCGCGCTCAACAAGCTGCTCGCCTATGCCGCGCTCACCGGGACGACAGTCGACCTCACGCTTGCCGAGGACCGGCTGGCCGAGAATGTCCGTACCGCGCGACCGCGTATCACGATCGACGAGATCCAGCGCGCGGTGTGCGCGCACTACCGGCTCGACAAGTCCGAAATGTCGTCGAAGCGCCGCGTTCGCGCGGTCGCGCGGCCGCGGCAGGTCGCGATGTATCTCGCAAAGGAACTGACGCCGCGCTCCTACCCCGAAATCGGGCGCCGCTTCGGCGGGCGCGATCATAGTACAGTGATCCACGCGGTGCGCACGGTCGAGGCGCTGCGCGTCGCCGACAGCGAACTCGACGCGGAGATCGCGGCAATCCGGCGCAGTCTCAACAACTGATCCACAGATTTACGCCGGAGTTATCCCCGGAGATATCCACAAGGTGTGCGCCGCTCGAACGCCCGTGCTGGGGTAGCGAGCTGTCCCTTTTGTGC
>NZ_DASWTD010000468.1:0-5460 GCF_036402335.1 Sphingopyxis sp.
GGAAATCACCAGTTCCACCGAGTTCCCAGTCTATGCCATAGCGGCAGGACGATCGCCCCCCAAAGGCGAATATCTCGTCGATCCGCATTCCGCATTGCCGACACCACTCTTCACCACCGACCGCCGAACATCGGCATGGACGGCTAGTTGTTAGCGCAGTCGATATCACCCTGCTGTGATCTCCATCACCTCGACCGGAGGGCTGCCAGGCTATTCCTGCCAATCTCTTGGTAAGTCGGCAACTTGCTCATCGACCAAGACGAAGGATATGGTTGGACGAGGACGGGAAGGAAAGTTCCGTGCCAGAAATGAGAAAGACGGTTGGCTGGACTATGGTCATCGCCGGCCTGGCGATGATACCGGGTTCCGCCAGATGTGCAAAAATGGAAGAAGCGGTCGCGCGAAATATGGCGTCATTTGTTCCAAGGGACGAATGAGCGACCTAGCCAGGCCGGCAAACCGCCTCGTCGATTATTGATCTCGCCCGGTTTTAGATAGCGAACGCAAAGATGCCTGTTTCCGAGACGATATCAGGAAACCCGATGGCGGCCGACCTTAGCGGCCGAAAGACTCGCATAGGGATGTTCGTTACAAAAGGCAGCGTTCCGAATTTGACATCTGTTTCACATGCTGCGGTCCAAGATAGGAATCCCATCCCGATCAGACGATCTTTCATGCCGCGTCCCGCCGCCTTGTTCTCGCCACCATCAGAAGAATCAGCATCAGCTTCGAAAAAAATCGAGGCTGCAGCCAGCAGGAAAGCGGGACGCCTGCGCCGCCCATTAGGGCAAGCCTGGGCGATGGCGGATGGCGTCGGGGCGCGGTGGCGGTTCGGGGTGATATCGCTCATGACTGCAATGACGATGGCGGTTGGTCAGCCCGCCTTCGCCAATGTTACCGATCAGACGATGCTCGGCGAGTTGCCGGAGCGCTTTGGTCCCGATCTTTCCCCGCAATCTTTCGGAGACGAACAACGGGCGCTCGCAAGCGCCGTCAGCGACTATCTGTCGGGCGGGTATTGTATCGCTGGTCAACGATCGATCGCGTTTCCGGCGGGCAACATTCAATGGGCGGCGATCAGCAAGGCCGCCGGCGGCGACATCGAGCTCCTTCTGCACGGCTACCGCATTCGGCCGGACGGATATAACCCCGGCTATGATCTCATTGCGACATGGGCAATGCAGGATGCTCCGGGGACGCTCATCGCACTCGCTGCGCTCGAAAATGCGCTGCCAGGGCGCAAGCATCTTCTAAGCTATTTCGAGCTCCGGAAGGTGTCCGACGTCGTAGCGGCAGGGAAGCCCTGCAGCGCGGGACAGCCTGCCCATTCCGAGGGCCAGGCTCCGCCCGTCCTTGCGGATTTGCCTCCACCCGATGGCAGACGCATCACGCCGCGCGCCGCAGATCGCATGAGGATGGTCGAAGTCCTGAACGCCCGCGTGCAGGGTCGTTACCGGATCGGCGCGGAGCGCTATTTCAAAATGCGGGGCACGCGTTCGACATTTGGCGTTACTGGACGTCCGGGCGCCTTCCTGAAGCGGCACCATGGCGCGGCATTCGAGTCGGCGATCGCCGACTCGCAATCCGGCAATCGTGTTTCGGCCACCCTATGGTGCCTCGACGACAGGCCGCATCCCTGTTTCGCCGCGGCAGTGCTCGAAAGCTCCAGCGACACCTACAACAATCTGATCGGCTATTTCGAGATCAGGCGGGATATGAAAACTGAAGCCCGGCGAGGGCCACGCGAAACCGGCCATCAACCGACATGGAGATAGATGTGATGAAGCCCCTGTTAGCCGTACTGGCTTTTTCGATGCTCGGCATCGCCGGATGTAGCGTCGAGGATGTCGACGCAGCGCAAGCCGGTAACGAAACGCCAACGCCGGTAGCGAAACAGCAGCCTGCCTCGTCGCAGCCGACGCCCAGCGATGTGACCGGCAAGCCATCTCCCACGCCCGGCTATGACTGGCATCTGCGGATCGACGAGAGCATCCGGACCCGCCCGGCCACCCTCGCCTATGAGGTCAGCGATACGGACAGACAGCCACTCACCATCACCTGCGAAGAGGGAAGCTCAAGGCTGTTCGCGGAAATCAGCGGCGGTCCGACCGATCTTGCGAAGCTCACGCTGGCCTCGGGGGATCAGATGCGACAACTGAAAGGCGAGACTCGTCCGACCGAGATTCCCGAAATGCCCCATTTTGTTTCCGAGGAGATCGCGGGCGACGCCCCCCTCGTCACCGCCTTCGCCGCGAATGGATGGCTTCGGATGACGGCGAAAGACATCACGACCGATATGGCCGCGAGCCACAAGGGCGCGAAGGCGATCGCCGATTTCGTGAAGCATTGCACCCGCCCCTATTCGCCGTGGGGGTGAATAGGATGCGTTCGCGACGCAGCAGAAAGGAGTCATGAGTTGAGCATCATGCTGATGGCGGCGGCGCTGGCGGCGCAACCCGTCTCCCCCGAAATACTCGAAGGAAAACCGGCGGTGGATGCGCTCGTCGACAATACGGTGATCATCCGGGCCGAAGGGATGCCGGGCGAGACCGCACTCCACCTGCGCCGCGACGGCACCGCCGTCTCTTATGACGCGGGACCGCCTCGCAAGACCGAGACGGTCAAATGGTCGCTCGGCGATCGGGGGACTCTGTGCATCATCGGCGCCGCAGAAAACAAGATCCCGTCCGGATCCGACTGTGCGCAAGTCTTGCTCGCCGCCGACATCGTGACTCTCCGGCTCTCGGCCGAAGATCATGGCGAGGGGCTCGACGATCTCGTCACGTTGCAAGGCCGGCTGGTCCCCGGCAATCCGTTGAACCTCTGAGGGAGTTATCCGATGCGACATTCGATCATCCGCACATGCGGCGCCCTTGTCCTTCTCCTGCCAATGGCGTGCGCATCGCAGGCAGAACCCGGAGATGATGCGCCTCCCCTTGCTGCCTATGTCGGCAAATATGTTCATGACAAGGTGGGCGGAGTCGCGTTTCTCGATCATCCGAAGGTTCGCGCCGCAATCGAAGCCTCGGGCGCGCCGGCCGACGCCAAGGAACTCCTGCGGGAAACCGACGCAGTCGTCACGCCGCTGATCAGGGTGGGCGACGACCGGCTCTACGCGCGGGGTTTCGAAGCCGCGAGCGGCGGCGACGTCAACTGGGGTCTCCTCATCGCGGCCGACGGGAGCGTCGCGGCGGTTTGCTACTCCCAACCCGTCGATCGAAACAACCGCACCGCCGAATGGTACGCGCGCGGCGAAAAGGCCTTCTTCCTGTCGGAGATGTGTCCGTCCGAAGCGGAAGAGATGACCGGCTCCTTCGGCACCTGGCCCATCGGCCCGATACCGAGCTGAAGTATGAGCGAGATCCAACATATAATCTTGAATAGATTTGGCTTTTCCAAAGACTGTACCGAATGTTCCGTGGAGGAAAAATGATCAGCAACGAGAACCGGCCGAACCCGAAATTCCTCGGGGCACGGACGATGCCTCTGACCGCATTGGCCGCATTCCTGCTTGTTTCAGCGTGCGGCGGAACGGGTAAGGCCTCCGAAGCCGATACCGGACCCGGGGCGACCCATGACGTGGCAGCCGCGGCGGCGCCCGCGGCATCGCGACCAGCGCCAGCCGCCGCTGCGGCAGCGGAGCCTGTCGATCGCGAAATGCTCGCCGAGGTGGAGCGCGCCTGCAAGGCGGACGAATTCGGCGAGTTCGTGCACCTCTTCGTACGCGCGCCGCAAATCCGTAGCCATTTCATGGCCGATCAGATCGAAGTGATCAGGAACGGCCGGTCGAGCCTTGTCGCGCGCGATGGCTATGATGACTTCCCGATCGAAGCGCTCGACTGGAACTATATCGTGCCCGGCAGCTTCGGCGATCCGGGCGACGACGGCCCGCCTCCGGTGCCGCAATATCTCGATATCGATACGCGCCGTCTGGCGGACGGCGCGGCGGTCGTCGACTGGATCCGGGCGACCTTCACGGGCGACGACGAAGGCGATGGCCTGGGAGAAGTGATCGAGCGGCTCGGCCAGCCCGGCAGCCTTACCTTCGAGCGGCGGGACGACGGATGCTGGGCGCTCGCGAAAGATGTGCGCAATCCGGCCGACTCTCCGTTTAGGGCGGGCAAACCCGCCGATTGAGGGGAGCGAGCGACGTCGCGAAAGGATCGCAAGCAATGCTCGGTGTCAACCGTCTCACACTGGCTCTCGGCGTCGCGGCGGCTCTCGGAGCCGGGCGGGCCGAGGCCTGCGCTCACCGCAGCCGACAATTTCTGTTCGATCCCGCGGCGCGCGACTTTCCCCGGAACCGCGACATGCAGCCGGCGCGCATCGCGCGCTCGGGCGCGCATTACGACTATTGGCGGAAGCGCGAAGCCGAATTCCTGAGCGGAACGGACGACTTCGCATTCGCGGGCGTAGTCTGGCTCAAGGACGAACGGCCGGGACGCTATGTTCCGCTGCTGGTCGGACGATGGTCGCTCTCGTGCAGCGATCTCGACTTCGGGCTTTCGGATATCGACGGCCGCTTCCTGACTGGACGAACGCAACTGCTGAACGGAATCGATGTCTTCATCGCGGCGCATCGTGACACAAGAACGGGCATTTTCAGGACCGGACGACAGTTTGAGGTCGAAGAGGCCAAGGAGAGCACCCAATGATACTGCGGTCAGGCGCGGCGCTCCTTGCGGTTGCCATTGCCTGCAATTGGAATGTTGCCACTGCCCAAACGGTCCCTGTCCGGACGGAAGCGACTGACCCACTGCCTGCATTGCATGTGCTGGATGGCATCACAGCTAGAGAGTGGTCGCTCCCCGACAGCGTATTTCTTGCCGACCTTGGAAGTCGTGCCCCTGTCGCCAGCTACCGCGCCGCCGCCGAAGCGGGCGACATCCGCGCGCAGGCGATATTGGGGTATTTCCACAGTGCAGGTATCGGCGGAGCGCGAGACGACGCCGAAGCCGTGCGCTGGCTGCGGCTGGCTGCCGATCAGGGGAATGCCTTCGCCCAGGTCATTTTGGGTAGCCTCTATGCGAATGGCACGGGGGTTACGCGGAGCGACACCGAGGCCGTTCGGCTATATCGGCTCGCGGCCGACCAAGGGAGCGGAATCGGGCAATCGAACCTTGGCTATGCCTATGAGAAAGGCCGTGGCGTTAGCCAGAACTATGACGAGGCTGTGCGGCTCTACCGGCTCGCAGCCGCACAGGGGAGCGTATCCGCTCAAGTGGATCTCGGCAATCTTTACGCCGACGGTCGGGGTGTGGATCAAGACTATGCTGAGGCGGCGCGTCTGTACCGGCTTGCCGCCGAACGAGGCTATGGCACGGCGCAAGCAAACCTCGGCAATCTCTACGCGCAAGGCCGTGGCGTGGCACAGGATTTCGGCGAGGCGCTACACTGGATCCAGCGCGCGGCCGATCAGAAGGACCCGACGGGACAGGCGAATCTGGGCGGTCTTTACCT
>NZ_DASWTD010000469.1:0-6984 GCF_036402335.1 Sphingopyxis sp.
GACCGCATCTTCAACGGGTCGAAAATGCGTGTCTGCACAAAGGCGTCGAATGGCATCCCGCTCGCCTTCTCGATTACCGCGCCGAGCACATCGAGCCCGATCGAATAGCTCCACCGCGTCCCCGGATCGGCGACAAGCGGAAGCGTTGCCACGCGGTCGGCGAATTCCTGAAGCGAAGCAGGACGGGTTTTGCGCGATGCGGCCTCGAGCGCGCTGTTGACCGCAAGCGGGCTGATACCCTTCCTGTTATATTGTTCGAGCAAAGGACCCTGGGTGACGATATTATAGCCCAGGCCCGATGTATGGGTGAGCAGATGGCGCACGGTGATCGGTCGTGCCGCCGGGCGGGAGGCGATGGTGTCCTCGCTCAGCCGCACAGTCATATTCTTGAATGCAGGCAGAATATTGCCGATCGGCGCATCAAGGTCGAGCTTGCCCTCTTCGACCAGGATCATCGCAGCGATGCCGGTTACCGGTTTGGTCATCGAATAGACGCGCCAAAGGCTGTCGGGGCCCGCAGCCTGCGCGTCGGCATCATAGGATATCTTGCCCGAAGAGACGAAAATCGTCGGCCGGTTGCCGATGCCGAATGCTCCAACGATGCCGGGCATTTTGTCCGACGCCACGTAGGATTTATACAGGTCTGCCGTTGCGGGCAGAGGATTGGACGACGCCGGCCGGGACTTCGGCGCTTCCGCAATGCTTTCTCGAGCAACAACCTCCTGGCGCGCGGACGCGCTCGTTGCCAGCAAGGCAATGACGATACCGCTTGCCAAAGGCGCGAGGAACCGGCGCATCAAATAATCTCCTGTATCGAGCCTTCAACTTCGGCCGTTTGCTTTACACAAGCGCGGGCGCCCAGAGCGGCGGCCGACGCGACGCCCACGGGCGCACGGCCTCCAGTTCGAAGGCCAGTTCCAGCAGGTCATAGTCGGCACCCAGACGTCCGGCGAACTGGACGCCCACCGGCAAACCATCCTTGGTCCAGTGCATGGGAAGGCTGATCGCGGGCCCTCCGCTCGCGTTCTGGAGCATGGTGTAGTCGCCATAATGGTTCAGTCGCTGCATCAGCACCGAAACAGGAAGCGAACCGTTGATCTCGCCGATCCTGACCGGCGGCTTGAGCAGGACCGGAGTCACCAGAATATCGATCTTGTCGAAGAGCGAAAAATAGGCCTTCGAATAGCCTTCGATGCGGGCATAAGCCGCCTCGGACGCTTCGTCGGTAATCTCGTCGCTCATCATGGACATGCTGAAAGAGGCCGGCTCGACAAGGCCTTTGAGGACGGCGGGCGGAATTTCCGCGCCGGCCGGCAGCATCTTTTTCGCCTCCCGCGCGCGCGCGGTATAGATCAGCGTGAAATCCTCGACAAAGGCCTCACCGGGAAAGGGCCATTGCAATTCGCTGACTTCGTGCCGCTGCGATCGTAGCAGGCCAAGTGTTTTGGTGATGCTTTCCTGGACCTCGGGCGAAGGCACATGCCCGCCGAGGCCGTTCATGATGTAGCCGATACGCAGCCGCTTCTTCGGCGGCCCGGTTACCGTCCGCAGCGGTTGATAGGGAGCCTGCGCCCCCTTCATCTCGACCAGCGCGAGCATGTTGGCGGTATCGCGCACGGTGCGCGAAAGGCAGAAGGATTCCCCCAAAAAGGACCCGACGTTCCGCTTGCCATCGATAAAGGGGCGGTCGCCCACGATCCTGCCGCGCGATGGCTTCAGGCCGACCAGCCCGCAGTTGCTTGCGGGAATGCGCAGCGATCCCGCGCCATCTGACCCATGCGCCACCGGAATGACCCCTGATGCAACGGCTGCCGCGGCGCCCCCCGACGATCCGCCCGGAACATGGTCAAGGCTCCACGGGTTGCGTGTGATGCCATAGGCCAATGTCTCGGTGGTGGGCAGGATCCCGAACTCGGGCATGGTCGAGCGCCCGAAAATGTTGAAGCCCGATTTTTCCATCAGATCGACCAGCGGGTCGTTCGCGGTGGCCGGCGGCATCATCTTGTCGAGCTTCGATCCGAAATGCTTGGCGGTCCCCGCCACATCCGCCTCGTCCTTGATCAGCATCGGAACCCCGGCAAAGGGTGCCGCGACGTCGATCGCGGCGACATGCTTGCGGGCACGTTCGTAAAGATCTTCGCTCAAAATGTTGAGCTTGGGTTCCACGGCCTGCGCGCGCGCGATTGCCGCGTTGAGCGCTTCCAGCGGCGATATCTTGCGGGCCCGGATCGCAGCAGCAAGTGCGGTTGCATCCATCGCGGCGAAATCGGTGTCCGTCGCGGCACGCGCGAAAGGGATACCTGGAACCAGCGTAGCGGCACTCGCCATACCGAGGGTCTTCAAAAAGTTCCGCCGCCCTTGTCCAGACGTGTCATACGCAAAAACGGTCATGTCGACTTCTCCCCGAATAGAGATATTGTTCAAATTTACGAAAGTTCAGACGCGCGAAGGCGCCCACAACAACGGACGGCGCTGTGCCCAGGGCTGGGCCTGCTCCAGCTCGAAAGCGAGTTCGAGCAAGGTGCGTTCGTCTCCGAGGCCACTGGCAAACTGGACGCCGACCGGCAGGTCGTCCTTGGTCCAGTGCATCGGCAAGCTGATCGCGGGCCCGCCGCTCGCATTTTGCAGCATCGTGTAATCGGCGTAGCGGTTCAGCCGCATCAGAAGCACCGGAAAGGGAATCGACCCGTTGATCTCGCCAATCTTGACCGGCGGCGTCAGGAGGACGGGCGTGACCAGAACGTCCATTTTGTCGAACATCTCAAAATAGGCCACCGAACTGACGGCCATGCGGACATAGGCTTCGGCAATCTCCTGATCGGAAAATTCCGAACCCAACGTGCCGACGTCGAAAGAGGCCGCTTCGATCAATCCCTTGATCAGCGCGGGGTCGGGAGGGGATTTGCCGCCTGTCATGCGCGCGCGCGTCGCCTTGGCCTTGGCCATATAGGCGAGCATGAAATCCTCGACGAACTTTGTCCCGTCGAACGGCCAACGCGTTTCATCGACCTTGTGCCCAAGTCCTTCGAGCAGTCCGACCGTCGCATCGATGCTGTCGACAACGTCGCGCGACGGCCGGTGTCCGCTGAGCCCGTTCATGATGAAACCGATGCGGAGCCGCTTCTTGGCGGGTCCGGTTACGTGCCCGATTGGAGGATAGGCGGCATCGGCGCCCCGGTTTTCGACCAATGCCAGCTGATTTGCCGTGTCGCGCACCGTTCGCGACAAGCAGAAGGGCTGTCCCAGAAAGGACCCGCCCGCGATACGGTCACGCGATGTCTTGAGACCGACCAGGCCGCAATTGCTCGCGGGAATACGGAGCGACCCCGCACCATCGGATCCGTGCGCTGTGGGGACGATCCCGGCGGCGACTGCCGCCGCCGCGCCGCCCGAAGATCCGCCCGGAACATGGTCCAGGTTCCAGGGGTTGCGGGTAACGCCATAGGCCAGGGTTTCGGTGGTCGGGAGGATGCCGAATTCGGACATCGTCGTCCGGGCGAACGGGTTCAGGCCGATCTGCTCGCATCGTTCGACCAATATATCGTTGCGCTTGGCGATCGGCATGACCTTGTCGAGACGCGAGCCGAAATGTTTGCTCTTGCCGATGATGTCGGCTTCGTCCTTGATCAGGTAGGGGACTCCCGCGAAGGGCGCCGAAAGATCGATCGTCGCGGCACGCTGGCGCGCGCGATCGAAAAGTTCCTCGCTGATGCAATTGATGCTCGGCTGCACCGCCTGCACGCGGGCGATCGCGGCATCGACGGCTTCGAGCGGAGAGATTCTGCGGGCCTTGATCGCGGCGGCAAGCTCGGTCGCGTCCATGTCACCGGGCGCCAGCCCCGTCGGCCCCAGATCGGTCCGGGCAACCGCTGCGCCCGGAAGGAGCGTGGCGGCGCCGAGCACGCCGGCCATCTTCAAAAAGTTACGCCGCGCAGGACTTGGAGCGCGAGGGGAGAACCAGCCAAACCGGGACGTCATCGATTCCTCCTTTGTCCGGAACCCAGTTTGGGCCCGTTTTTTTTCCAGCAGGCGATCGCGGCGCGATGCCGCGATCGTCATGCGAACATTTTTATCCCCCGCTCGACATGCATCTTCTGACTTGCCTTCGTCGCGAGCGAGCGTGTCGCGACGCTGTCGACGAACACCCATTCGCCCGTAACCCTGTCGGGAGTCAGTTCGATCGCCATGTAGCCGCGGTTGCTGGTATCGGCCCATTTCAGCTCCGGGCTGGCGCCCTTGATGAACTGCGCGATCGCTGCAGGCGGCACCGCCAGATAATTTTCGAGGCCAGGCGACGTCACGCTTTGGCCGCCGAATTCGACGCCGGCAGGCTTGCCATCTTCCTTGAGGTCGAACGCCCAGGCGTTATGGCTGTCACCCGACAGCACCACCAGATCGGCGTCCACCGCCTGCGCCGCGCCAAGCAATCGCGCGCGCGCGGCGGGGAAGCCCGCCCAGCTGTCGAGATCCGGGGGAACGTCTGCCTTGGTCGCAGCGTCGATCGCCTTGAGATAGGCCGCGCCTTCGGGAGGTATCCGCAGATTCTGCATCAGTTCGGGCGGCAGCGGCGGCGTTTTCCACTGTCCCATCAGCACTTGCTGCGTGAGCACCTGCCATTTTGCGCCGCGCTTCTTCGATGCGGCCAGCCCGTCGTAAAGCCACTGCTCCTGCTCGGCTCCCATCAAGGTACGTTTGGCATCTGCGAGCGGGCCGTCGCGCAATAGTTTCAATTTCTCCACCGGGTCGCCATCCCCCGCGACGGCCGCGCGCATGTCGAGCGCTTCGCTTCGCGCTGTCAGCCGGGTCTCGGGCCGGAAGATCGTGGCGAGGTCGCCGATGTCGTAGCTGGACCAGGTCTGGCCCGATACCGGCAGCCATTCGTTGTAGGCCTTGATCGACGCCCGCTTGCGCGTTTCGAAATCGCCTTCGTCGGGCGTATGATTTTGGGCGCCATGCGCCCAAGCATCATTCGCCAGTTCGTGGTCGTCGCGCTGCGCAATCATCGGGAACATCTGGTGAAGTCGCTGCAGGTCGGGATCGGTCCGATAGCTGGCGAGCCGCAGCCGGTAGTCCGCAAGCCGGATGGCCTCTCCCGCGGGCTCGAACTGCCGGCCGGTGACCGCCTTTGCCGCGTCGGGATAATAGCCCTGTTTGAACTCGTAGAAATAATCGCCGGTGTGGACCATCAGGTCGATGTCGTCGCGTGTGGCGGCGTGGCCATAGGCGTTGAACCAGCCAAAGGGCATGTTGGCGCATGAAAATACGCCGAGCCCAAAGCGCGCCACCGGTCCGACCGGAAGCGTACGGGTACGCCCCACCGGCGAAACCGCGCCATTAGGGGCGATAAAACGATAAAAATAGGTGCGGCCCGGATCGAGCCCATGGACCGGAATCCGCGCCGTATAATCGTCGGCACGCTTGGCGATGGCCGTTCCGCCAAGCTTGACCGCGCCGAAATCGGGGGTGGTCGAAAGCTCGACCGTCAGTCGCGCGTCGACGCGTTTGCTCGGCACATAGCGCGTCCATAACAGAATAGAATCGGGTCCGGGTTCGCCGCTCGCGACATTATGCGTGAAGCCCGTCGCGGTCAGGAGTGCGGCGGTGCTTGGGCCTCCAATCGCCAGCGCGGCAAATCCCAACGTACCGGTCAGGATCAACTCGCGTCGATTGATTTCGATTGTCATTTCGGTTTCCGGCGCGTGCTTGCGGGCGCGTTATCGTTGCGGATTGCTGCCGGCCGTCTCTGTTCCGGCCGGCGGCGCGGCATCGGCAGGCTTGGCCGGTTGCCCGGCATCACCGGAGCCGGTCGTGGCGCTCCCGCCGTCACTCGCCACTGCAGCAGTAGCGGTATTGGCAGGAATGGCGCGCAGCGCCTTGTCAACCGCATCGATCCGTTCGCGCGGCACCGCGCCAGGGAACATGGCATCGAGCGCATCGAGGCTCATGGTCTTGAACTGTTCGTACATCGGGTGGGTGGTGAAACCGGGCAATTCGGCATCGATTACCGCCCGGGCCGCAGGGTTCGCTGCGATTTCCTCGATCGGCGTCTTGATGCTGAAGGCTGGCTTGTCGTCCTTGGCAGAACCGGGCGTCGAAATCGACAGGGCCAAGGCGGCGATCATCGCATGAACAAAAATCGACTTACCCATAATAAAACTCCAAACTTTCTTCGATATTTTTCCAATAGTAGTTCTGATATTGCCTAATATAAGACTATTGAAACTACACAGTATTGTAATATATTTATCATATATATTTAGGGTTGCTGAAATTTCATGATTTTTTCGCTTCACCAGCCACGCATGGCCCGGTGCGAACGTCAATCACGGACATTTCTACTTTTCCGAGCGGGACTTTTCCGTCGATCGCGACGAGGATGTCGGTCTTGTCGGATGCCGCCGTACCGGTGACCGCCAGGTCGAACGCCTGGTCGCCGAAGACACAGGCACCCACGATGTCGACCTTGCCGTCGACGATCGCCTTTTTTGACCAGGTACACTGAGCTTCGCCTGCCCCCTTCCTGGCGAGCAGGTCGACGAGCGGGCCTTCCTTGTCGATCTGCTCCTGAGTCAGGCACTCGTTGATGCTGGGATTGTTCGACATCATGCCAACCACCCGGTCGCGCTCTTTGGCCGGCATGCCGGGAAATTCGAATTTGACGAGTTTCCGGTCATTCTTCCAATTTCCCGCTTCGCGCGCCACCGATCCGCCGGGCGTACCGCCCGCCGCCGCCAGCACGATCAGCGCCAAGATCTGCGGGAGTTTCTTCGCCTTCCTCATATGCACGAACCTCGAATTTAGCCGCCCTCCGGCCTGGTTTAGCCATGCGAAAAACAGCACGCCCTTCGCGACCGAAACGAGCGCAGCGGCCGACTGCGCGTTCACGAGAGGTGGAAAGCCAATGAGTTTGTCGCGTAAAAAAAAGGCATGGCGGTTGCCCGCCATGCCCGATCAATCAAGGGTTCGTTGCGATTTTAACACGCT
>NZ_DASWTD010000470.1:0-4967 GCF_036402335.1 Sphingopyxis sp.
TTCCTCGATTTCGGCGTGTCGGTCGGTCAGCCGATCGACCCCGCCTTTACCAATATCGCGCGCTGGTACGAGCGGATGAAAAGCCGCCCCGGCGCCAATTCCAACTGATCGCATAAGGAGACGGATCATGGCTGCAGCAAATAGCGAGTTCGAATTCTGCGGGGTCAATCACCTCGCGCTGGTGTGCAAGGATATGGCGAAGACGGTTGAATTCTATCGCGACATCCTCGGCATGCCGCTCCTGAAGACACTCGATCTGCCCGGCGGGCGCGGCCAGCATTTCTTCTTCGACGTCGGCAATGGCGATAGCATCGCCTTCTTCTGGTTCCCGAACGCGCCCGAGGCGGTTCCCGGCATTTCGGCCCCCGCCGCGCTGCCGACTCGCGGCAGCTTCGTTTCGGCGCACGGATCGATGAACCATATCGCGATCAACGTCCGCGCCGAAAAATTCGACGAATATTACCAGCGGCTGGTCGACAAGGGCGTCGAGGTCACCCCGATCCTCAATCACGACAATTCACCGACCCAGTCGTCGCCCGAGATGAACGACGACGTCTATGTCCGCTCGGTCTATTTCTTCGACCCCGACGGCATCTGCCTCGAATTCGCGGCATGGACAAAGGTGTTCGACGAGAGCGATGTCGCGCACGATCCGGTACGGGCCGATGGTACCAAGGTCGATGGCTTCATCACCGGCCGCACCCCGGTACCCGCTGAATAGGCATTCCCAAGATTACCCATTGGGAACTCCTCCTGGACCCGGCTTCGGCCGGGTTCTTTTTTGCGTGGAAGGATGCCCGCCGATTGCGGGCGTGACGGCGGCGGCGCGGGGGCTTATCGCGCGGGAATGGACCTTTCTTTCGAAGCCGCACTGCCTTGGCTGGATATTGCCGGCCTGACCGTGTTCGCCGCATCGGGCGCGCTCGCCGCGGCACGCAAGCGGCTCGATATCGTCGGCGCCGCCTTTTTCGCGCTGATTACCGCCACCGGCGGCGGCACGCTACGCGACCTGTTAATCGGCGCGCCGGTATTCTGGATGCACAGCGCGGCGCCGATCTTCCTGTGCCTGATCGTCGCGGTCGCGGCTTGGGCAATCCCGCTACGCCGGTGGCCCGAACGCGCGCTCGACTGGCTCGATGCAGCGGGCCTTGCTGCCTATTCGGTCTATGGCGCCGCGAAGGCGCTGCAATACGGGATCGAACCCGTGCCGGCCGTTGCGGCGGGGGTGATCACCGGCTGCATCGGCGGCGTCATCCGCGATATCACCGCAGGCGTGCCGTCGATCCTGATGCGCCACGAGCTTTATGTGACCGCCGCGCTGATTGCCGCTGCCAGCTACATATCGCTGACGGCGATGCACATTCCGGCGCCGTGGCCGGCACTGGTCGCCGCGACGGTGGGCTTTCTCATCCGTGGCGCGGCGATCCGTTGGAAACTGGGGCTGCCGCCGCACCGCGGACGTTGAAAGACGTAACCGGAAGTCCCTACCCCACCGCCCGGTCGCGGCCTTCCCAATAGGGTGCGCGGAGTTCGCGGCGCAGCACCTTGCCTGACGGATTGCGCGGCAGCACTTCGATAAACTCGACGCTCTTGGGAATTTTATAAGCCGCAATGCGTTGGCGCGCCCAGGCGATGACATCGGCAGGGTCAAGCGTCGCGCCAGCCGCGGGCACGATCAGCGCCTTCACCCCCTCGCCCCATTTGTCGTCGGGCACCCCGATCACCGCGACGTCGGCGACGCCGGGGCAACCCATGATCGCGCTCTCGACCTCGGCCGGATAGACATTTTCGCCCCCCGACACGATCATGTCCTTGATCCGGTCGTGGACGTAATAAAATCCGTCGGCGTCGCGATAGCCGACGTCGCCGGTGTGCAGCCAGCCGCCCGCAAGCGTCTCTTCGGTCGCCGCCGCGCGGTTCCAATATTCCTTCATCACGATGCCGCCGCGGATCGCGATCTCGCCGATCTCCCCCTCGCCGAGTTCTTTCCCGTCGCCGCCAAGGATCGCCATCGCGGCGCCGGGCCAAGGTTTGCCGCACGAGGTCAGCTTGCCCGGCAGGTCGTGCGCAGCAGGCGACAGATAGGAGCCGCCGCCCGCGGATTCGGTCATGCCGTAGAATTGCACGAAATCGCAGCCGAAGGTCGCGCGCGCGCGGCGCAGGACATCCTCGGCGATCGGCGACGCGCCGTACGCAATCGACTTGAGCGCCGGATAGGCGCCGGCATCCGCGTCGGGCTGGAGCAGCATCATCTGGATCATCGCGGGCGCGAGGAAGGCGTGCGCAACATCCTCCCCGCGCATCATGCGCACCGCGTCGGCGGCGGTGAAATCCTTGACGAGCACCAGCCGCCCGCCCTGCGCGAGCCCCGAGAAGCTGACGTTCGTGCCCGCGACGTGGAACAAGGGCATGACGATCATCACCGTCTCGTCCTCACCATAGGCGAAACCGTCGACCTCGGTCGCGGCTTCGAGAAAGGCGCGGTAGTTGGCGTTGGTCAGCACGACGCCCTTGGGAAGCCCCGTCGTGCCGCTGGTATAGAGCTGAAGCACATCGTCGGTGAGCTGCGGCGGGTCGGCGAGCGGTGCCTCCGATGCCGCGCCGAGCCAGGCGTCGAAGGGCTCGAATGCCGGATGTTCGCCATAAAGCGCGATCAGGCGCGGCGGCGCCGCAAGATCGGCCACCGCTGCAAGCGCGCAGTCGAAGAAGTCCTCGCCGACGAAGAGCAGCTTCGGTCCGGCGTCACCGAGAATGAAGCCGATCTCGGCGGGCGCGAGGCGGCAGTTGATCGGCGCGAAGCAGGCGCGGGCACGCGCGGCGCCGAAGAACAGCGGATACCAGCTGTCGTGGTTCTTGGTGAGCGCCGAGACGCGGTCGCCGGGCGCAACGCCCGCTGCGATCAACGCATGCGCAACGCAGTTCGAGCGCGCATCGAGCGCGCTGAAACTCGTCTCGCGATCCCCGAACTTCACCGCGGTCGCCTGTCCCCGCACGCGTGCCTGCGCCGCCGGAATATCCGCCAGCGTCCGGATCGCTTCCAGATCGATCATTTTGCTCTCCCAACCGTCGTTTCGACTTGAATTAGATAGAATACTAAGCAAATGTTTGACCAGCCCAAAAATCGAGAGGAATGGCCTTGTTCGACCACCCCATATTGCCGACGACGATCGTTGGAAGCTACCCCCAGCCGGACTGGCTGATCGATCGCGAACGGCTGAAGGCCAGCCTGCCGCCGCGCGTGCGCGCCGAGACGCTGTGGCGCATTTCCGAACCCTGGCTCGCCGATGCACAGGAGGCGGCAACGCTGATGGCGATCCGCGATCAGGAAGAGCTTGGCATCGACATCGTCGGCGATGGCGAGATGCGGCGCGAAAGCTATTCGAACCGGCTCGCGACCGCGCTGTCGGGGATCGACACCGAGAAGCACGGCACCGCGATCGACCGTACTGGCAATGCCAATCCGGTGCCGCTCGTATCGGGCCCGATCCGCCGTATCGCGCCGATCGAGGCGCAGGACGCGGCATTCCTGCGCCGTCATTCGACCCGGCCGGTCAAGCTCACCCTGCCCGGCCCCTTTACGATGACGCAGCAGGCCGAGAATGGCCATTATCCCGACCTGCGATCGCTCGCGATGGATTATGCCGATGCGGTCAATGCCGAGGTGAAGGATTTGTTCGCGGCGGGCGTCGATGTCGTCCAGCTCGACGAACCCTATCTGCAGGCACGCGCCGCCGAGGCGAACAGCTATGCGATCGAGGCGATCAACCGCGCGCTCGACGGCGTCGGCGGCACGACCGCGCTGCATATCTGCTTCGGCTATGCGATGGTGCATCACGGCGCGGGCGCGACGGGGCCGAAGCCCAAGGCTTACGATTTCCTCGCCGAACTCGAAGCGTCGGCGATCGACGTGATCTCGATCGAGGCGGCGCAGCCGGGGCTCGATCCCGCGATCCTCGCCGAGCTGCCGACCAAGACGATCATGTACGGCGTGCTCGACCTGTCGATCCCCGAAGTCGAAACGCCCGAGGTAGTTGCAGGGCGCATCCGCGAGGCGTTGCGCTATGTCGATGCCGAGCGCCTGTGGATCGCGCCCGACTGCGGGATGAAATACCACAGCCGCGAGCATAGCCAGGCGAAGCTGAAGGCAATGGTCGATGGAACCGCGCTGGTCAGGGCGGAGTTGAATTAGCGTCATTGCGAGCGCAGCGAAGCAATCCAGAGCGGTTTACGCGGGCTCTGGATTGCTTCGCTGCGCTCGCAATGACTAAGTTCAGGCGTCCACGAAATCCGTCAGCAACGGCACGACAACGTCGGGCGCCTCGACCGTCGGCAAATGTCCGGCCCCCTCAATCACTTCCAGCCGTGCCCCCGGAATCGCCTCCAATATCTCGTCATGATGCGCGCGGCTGGTGATGCCGTCCTTCTCGCCCCAGATCAGCAAGGTCGGCACCGATATCTCGCCGAGCCGCGGGCGGCTGTCGATGCGCGCCATGATCGCGCGTTGCTGCGCGAGGAAGGTGTCGGCGCCGGTATCCGCCGCCATCTGCCGTGCGATACCGAGCAGCCGTTCGTCGCCGCGCTTTGCCTCGGGAAACAGGATCGGGATGCGTTCCTCCACCACCTGTTCGAAATTACCGCTCTCGACGAGGTCGATATAGCCCTGCCGCCGCGCGGTCTGCGCCGGCCCGTCGGCCGAGGCAAGCGTCGAAATGAGCGCAAGCTTCGCGACACGCTGGCGCGCGCGGCGCATCACCTCGAACGCGATGAAGCCCCCCATCGCGTGCGCGACCAGCACGAACTGTTGTGGGGCGTTGTCGAGAAGCCGCTGCGCGAAACCTTCGATCGTGTCGTCGCTGCGGTTATCGGCGACGATGACCTCGCGGCCGGCCCATGCATCGAGCAAGGGCTGCCACACGGCATCGGTCAAAAGCTGACCGGTGATGAGGACGATGGGGAGCGACATGGGT
>NZ_DASWTD010000471.1:0-8543 GCF_036402335.1 Sphingopyxis sp.
TCACCGCCGTATAGGCGCGGTCGATGTCGCTGCGGATGCCCGCCGCCGCGCCGACGGTGACGCGCCCCGACGACACCATCGCGTTGAGCAGCGTATCGACCCCCATCACCGCCTGCTGCGACCCCGAATAATCGGTGTAGCGATCGCTGATCGCCTTTGCCGAGATCGCATCGACCATCGCAAAGGCGTCGGCGCCCGAGAAATTGCGCGAGGCGAATGCGCTCTTGAGTGCAGCGACCGTCTGCGACAGCTGCGCCGCTGCGGCGACCGCGCTCGGCCGGTCGGTTGCCATCGCCTTGTGGAAGGCGGCGGTGCGCACTGCGAGCTGGTCGGCAAGTGCGGGAGCAGCAAGCCGGGCGGCGGCGGCAAGCATGATCAGATTTTCGTCATTATAGGGCGGCATGCCCTCGGGAATCGACCGGCCCGGATTGTCGAGGCTGGTGCGCACCGGTTTTGCCTGATCGAAGATGCGGCGATGGCAACTGTGGCAATCGAGGAAATAGAATTCGGGGAACATGCCCTCGGTCCCGCGGCGCGTCTGGAACAAGGCGAGGCTGCGTTCGATCGCGGTCGCCTGTCCGACCGCCCACATCTGGACATGGTCGGTGCGCCGGTTCGCGGCGCCGAACTTGCGCCAGCCATAGTCGGCGTCCTCCTGATGATGCGCCTGCAGCGACGAGAAAAGATCGAGCTCGAACGAAATGCGCGGGTGACCCGCCGCCATGATGCGGTGGGTGACGAATTGCCCCTCGCCCGCCGAACCGAAGTGGCAATCGACGCACACTCCCGCGCGCACCACCGGGTCTTCGAGTTTCCTGAGGCCGGCCGACAGGTTGGCGAGATGCTTGTCGCGCATTTCGCGGTCGGGATCGGCGTTCGTGCCGACGCCTGCATAATGGCTCGCGAGCCAGCCGCCTGCGGGGCCGTGGCATGATTCGCAGCCGACACCATCCTCGGCGGGCACCGCGCGCGCCGTTCCTGCGGTGCTATGACAGCCGAGGCACATCTGCGCCCTGGATGGATCGCCGATACCAAGGTTGCGCGCGATGAACTGGCTGCGATTATTACCCAGCACCGCCCAGGCGCGGCTATGCGCGCCGCCGGCGGTCGACGGTTCCTGCCATTTCATCAGCTCGTCCTGACGGACGACGGTGCCGTCGCCTTCCATCCGGCCGTGGCAGGTCGACCCCGCACACGAAGCGACGCCGGTGTAGCGCGCGCCGCTTTCGCCTTGCGAGCGGGCGGGGGGAGCGAAGACGAACGCCGCGATGGCGAGCGCGAGCAACATCGTCGCCAAGGCGGCGAACACCACCCCTGGCCGATCGCCGCGCTCCTTGCCAGCGTGCGTCGTCATCCGCAGAACCCCTTTTCCCCAGCCCGGCGCTTTTACGCCTTGGACCGATTTACACCACCCCGAATGCCAGCATCGCGTCGGCGACTTTCTTGAAGCCGGCGATGTTCGCGCCCTTCACATAATCGATATAGCCGCCGCCGCGGTCGCCGTAGGTCAGGCAGCTCTTGTGGATGCCGTCCATGATGTCCTTCAGCATCTGCTGCAACTCCGGCTCGCTCCAGGCGCGGCGGCCGCTGTTCTGGCTCATTTCGAGCCCCGACACCGCGACGCCGCCGGCATTCGCCGCCTTGCCCGGCGCGAACATGATCTTCGCATCCTTGAAGACATGCACGCCCTCGAGGTTGGTCGGCATGTTGGCGCCCTCGCTCACCGCGATACAGCCATTGGCGACCAGCGCCCTGGCATCGTCACCGAGCAACTCGTTCTGCGTCGCGCACGGCAGAGCGACATCGCATTTGACGCCCCACGGCGTCTTGCCCGCCGTAAAGCTCGCACCCTTGAATTCGTCGCAATATTCCTCGATCCGCCCGCGGCGATGCGTCTTGTGCGCCTTCACCCAGTCGATCTTTTCCTGGTCGATGCCATCGGGATCGTGGATGAACCCGCCCGAATCCGAGAGCGTCAGCACCTTGCCGCCGAGCTGGACGATTTTTTCCGCGGCGTGCGTCGCGACATTGCCCGAACCCGAAATCACCGCGGCCTTGCCGGTGAGGTCCTGCCCCTTCGCCGCGAGCATGTTCGCAAGAAAGTAAACCGCGCCATAACCCGTCGCCTCGGTGCGGATCAGCGAGCCGCCCCATTCGAGGCCCTTGCCGGTGAGCACGCCGGTGAACTCGTTGGTGATCCGCTTGTACTGGCCGAACATGAAACCGATCTCGCGCCCGCCCACCCCGATGTCGCCCGCGGGCACGTCGATGTCGGCGCCGATGTGGCGATAAAGTTCGGTCATGAAGCTCTGGCAAAAGCGCATGATCTCGCGCACGCTCTTGCCCTTGGGGTTGAAGTTCGACCCGCCCTTGCCGCCGCCCATCGGCAGCCCGGTCAGCGCATTCTTGAACGTCTGCTCGAACGCGAGGAATTTGAGCACACTCTCGGTGACGCTCGGGTGAAAGCGGATGCCGCCCTTGTAAGGGCCGATCGCGTTGTTGTTCTGGACACGCCAGCCGCGCTGGACGCGGATATTGCCGTTGTCGTCTTCCCAGCAGACGCGGAAAGACACCACCCGGTCGGGTTCGGCGATGCGCCGCAAGATCTGCTGCGCGTGATATTCTTCCTTGTCGGCGATGAAGTCGAAAATATCTTCCGATACTTCCTGCACCGCCTGGACGAACTCGGGCTGACCCGGGTTGCGCTTTTTGACGCCTTCCATGAACGTCGAAAAGTCGACGTGATCCGATACTGCCATGCACCCCTCCCCTGATGACCGGGAAAGCCGGTGCGACCCCTGACGATTTTTATCGTTGACCGACCTTGCATGACAAAGGCTACACCATCGCCGAACAAAGGCAATATGACGGCGCGCACAGGCGGGGATTTTTTCGTGCAGCGCACAAGAGGGGCAAAATGAGCGAGAGCAACAAGATGAGCGGCGCCAACCGGGCCATATTGATCGCCGCATTCGTCCTGCTCGCGGCCGCCGTCGGCTATGCGGTGTGGCGGGATTCGGTGCGCTCCACCATCCCTCCCGCTGTCGAAGGTGGTGCTGCGCCGTCCGACCAGCTCGCCGAACTGGAAGCGCGGACGAAACGCGAACCGGACAGCGCCGAGGCATGGACCGCGCTCGGCGCGGCGCATTTCGACCTCGGCGATTTCGGCGGGGCAGCCGCAGCTTATGAGAAAGCGGTCGCACTGTCGCCCGAATCGGCGGGGCTCTGGTCGGCGCTTGGCGAGGCGCGGGTGATGGGGAGCAACAGTGATCCGATGCCGGCGGCCGCGCTCGAAGCCTTCAACAAGGCCATCGCGCTTGACGCAAAAGATCCGCGCGCGCGCTATTTCCTCGCGGTGAAGAAAGATATCGGCGGCGATCACAAGGGCGCGATCGAGGACTGGTTTTCGCTGCTCGCCGACACGCCGCAGGGCGCGCCGTGGGAGGCCGACCTGCGGCGAACGATCGAGCAGGTCGGGCAGATTCACAAGATCGATGTCACCACCCGGCTCGCGAATACGCAGGCACGGCCGCTCACCGCCAACGAAATGCCCGTAGCGGCGCGCGCGATCCCGGGGCCGAGCCGCGCCGACATGGAGGCGGCGTCACAACTGCCCAAGGGTCAGCAGGACGCGATGATCGAAGGCATGGTGAGCGGGCTCGAAGCGAAGCTGAAGGCCAATCCGGCCGACGTCGACCGCTGGATCATGCTGATGCGCAGCCGCATGACGCTCGGCGAAACGGCGAAAGCCGCACAGGCTCTGAAGGACGGGATTGCAGCCAATCCTGCCGCCGCAGGGCGGCTGAAGGCGCAGGCGCAATTGCTGGGCGTGCCGGGGGCGTGATTTGCACATTGGCCCGCGACCGGGAAACAGATATACGACCCATGCTGCTGCGGGGGGAACCATAACAAAGGGTCGCCGCGGCGCGAAGCCGCGGGACGCTTTCGGACGTATCGCCCGGGACAGCCGTCCACTCTGTATCGGGCCTCGTGGTCTCCTGATCCCACCGGACAACCGGCGGATTGCGCCTAACCAGCCATCAGCGCCGCATTGCCGCCCGCCGCAGTGATATCGGTGCTGATCGACTTTTCCTCGGCAAAGCGGTGCAGATAGTGCGGGCCGCCCGCTTTCGGCCCCGTGCCCGACAGGCCGCGGCCGCCGAACGGCTGCGATCCGACGATCGCGCCGATCTGGTTGCGGTTCACATAGACATTGCCAACCTGCGCGCGCGCCGCAATGTGCGCGGCGACGCCGTCGATCCGCGTGTGGACGCCGAGCGTCAGACCATAACCCGAAGCGTTGATCGCATCGATGAGCTGGTCGAGTTCGCCGCCCTTCCACGTCGCCACATGGAGCACGGGTCCGAAAATCTCACGCTTCAGATCGGTGACATGATCGAGCCGAATCGCGACCGGCGGGACAAAATGGCCGTCGGCGGGCATGTTCGTCCGCCCCGCTTCGGCGATCACGCGGCCCGCAGCCCGCGCTTCGGCGACATAGGCGGCGATATTCGCCTGCGCCTCGTCGTCGATGATCGGGCCCACGTCGGTCGCGAGGATCGACGGGTCGCCGACGTTGAGTTCGGCCATCGCGCCCGCGACCATTTCGATCATCGTGTCGGCGACATCTTCCTGCACGCAGAGCAGGCGAAGCGCCGAGCAGCGCTGGCCCGCCGACTGGAAGGCCGAGGCGACGGCGTCGCGTGCGACCTGTTCGGGAAGCGCGGTCGAATCGACGATCATCGCGTTGGCCCCGCCGGTTTCGGCGATGAGCGTTGCGATCGGGCCGTCGCGCCCGGCGAGGCTGCGGTTGATCATCCGCGCAACCTCGGTCGAGCCGGTGAAGGCGACGCCGATGATGTCGTCATGGCTCGTCAGCGCGGCGCCGACGGTTTCGCCGCGGCCCGGGAGAAACGCGAGCACATCGCCGGGGATACCGGCTTCGAGGAGCAGTTCGACCGCCGCATGGGCAATCAGCGGTGTCTGCTCGGCGGGTTTCGCGAGCACGCTGTTGCCCGCGGCAAGCGCCGCCGACACCTGCCCCAGGAAGATCGCAAGCGGGAAGTTCCACGGGCT
Source organism: Sphingopyxis sp. (assembly GCF_036402335.1). GTDB lineage: Bacteria > Pseudomonadota > Alphaproteobacteria > Sphingomonadales > Sphingomonadaceae > Sphingopyxis. Next base: position 5,077 of record NZ_DASWTD010000471.1, read on the forward strand.
GATGCAGACGAAGACGCCCTTGCCTTCGAGCATCAGCTCGTTGCGTTCGCCCGTCGGGCCGGGCAGCGTGACAGGATAGGTAAAGTCCGCGCGCGCTTGCGCCGCATAATAGCGCAGGAAATCGACCGCCTCGCGCACCTCGGCGACCGCGTCGACCAGCGTCTTGCCCGCCTCGTCGATCGCGAGGCCGAGGAAAAGCGCGTCGTGCTCTTCGAGCAGGTCGGCGGCGCGCTCGAGCCGCTCGGCACGGAAAGCACCGCCGGCAAGGCTCCAGTCGCCCTGCGCCGCACGCGCGGCGGCTACGGCGTCGGCAACGACGGCCGCGTCGGCCTCGATCACGTGCCCGGCGACCGCGCCCGTCGCGGGGTTGCGGACAGGCGCACTCGCGCCCTTGCGCGCGACCCCGCCGACGATCGGCGCCGCGACACGATCGCCGCGCCGCGCCGCGCCGATCGCGGCAGCCAGCGCCTCGGGTACGCCCGGCTCGCCAAGGTCATAGCCGCGCGAATTGCGCCGCACCGGATCGTAAAGACCGAGGCCGGTTGCGATGTTCGACGACGCGGCGCTGGCAACGCTGCGCGGATCGACGGCGAGCTGTTCGGCGGTAACGTCGGGGTCCGAAAACTGATGAACGAAGCTCGAGTTCGCGCCATTTTCGAGCAGGCGACGAACGAGATAGGCGAGTAGGTCGCGGTGTGTGCCCACCGGCGCGTAGACGCGCACCGGGCGTGGCGGCGGGAACAGTGCGACAAGTGCATCATGCGCGCCCTCGCCCATGCCGTGCAACCGCTGCAGCTCGTAATCGGCGCCCGCGAACAGTTCGGAGACATAGGCGAGCGTCATTGCATTATGGCTCGCGAAGGCGGGATAGATGCAATCCTGACAATCGCGCAGCAGCTGGACGCAACGCATATAGTTGAGATCGGTGTGGAGCTTCGCAGTGAATACCGGGAAATCGCCGAGCCCCAGCGTCTGCGCACGCTTGATCTCGGTATCCCAATAGGCGCCCTTGACGAGGCGCATCGACAGCTTGGCTCCGCGTGCCCGCGCGCGGTTGGCGAGCCATTCGATTACCGCCGGCGCTCGCTTCTGATACGCCTGGATCACGATGCCGAGCCCGGTCCAGCCATCGGCGATCCCGGCGTCGATCAGCGCCGCGAACACATCCATATGCGGCTCCAGTCGGTCGCTCTCCTCGGCGTCGATCATCAGCGGGATGTTCACCGCGCGCGCCGCGCGCGCGAGTTCGATGACATTCGGGATCAACTCGCCCTGGACGCGCGCCGATTGCAGATATTCATAGCGCGGGTGAAGCGCCGACAGCTTGATCGAAATACCGTGGTTGGCATGCGGGTCGCCGGGCTTCGCGCCCTTGCCGATCCGCGCGATGGCATTGGCATAGCTGTCATAATAACGCTGCGCGTCCTCGGCGGTGCGCGCCGCCTCACCGAGCATGTCGAAGCTCGCCAGTTCCGATTTTTCCTTGTCTGCGCGCTTGACCGCGGCGTCGATCGTCTCGCCCATCACGAACTGCTGGCCGAGCATCTTCATCGCCGCGAGCGCCGCCTGGCGAATGACCGGCTCGCCCGAGCGACGGATCATCGATTTGATGAGGGTGAGCGGGTTCGCCTTGCTGCCCATCGCGTCCAGCATCAGCGTCGCCGATCCGAGCGAGAGACCGCGCGAGGACAGCGCCACGATCAGCGGGCTGTCCTCATCCTCGCCGTCCTTCCAGTGGCGTCCGGCGATCTTGTCGCGAATCAGCGCATTGGCCGTGGCATTGTCGGGCACGCGCAGCAGCGCCTCGGCCAGACACATCAGCACGACGCCTTCCTCGGTCGACAGGCGATAGCGGTTCATCAGCTGTGCCACGAGCGTCTCGCGTTCGCCCTCGGCCTTCGCCTTGCGGATCAGTTCGAGACCGCGACGGGTAACGGCATCGACACTGGCCGAAGAAGTGCCGAGGATGGTACGCAGCTCGGCGACGATGTCGGATTCGCTGCGGCGGGCGAGGGCACGAAGGGGCGCGCGATCTGGGCTCTGAGTCATGGGCCCCCTTAGCATAACACTATAAGTCGATCTGACTTGTTTTTGCCGGTTTGATTTATGATTTGACCAATTTTATGATCAATCCTAGTCGATATATATGAAAATCAGCGCACCCCTAGTCGAACTGGACGAATTCGATCGCAAGATTCTCGCGATCCTCGGGCGCGACGGACGCATCACCTTTACCGAACTCGCGTTGCAGGTCGGCCTCTCGAAGACGCCCTGCCAACAGAGGGTCAAACGCCTCGTCGACAGCGGCCTGATCGTCGGCTTCCGCGCAATCGTCGATCCCGTCAAGGTCGGGCTCGACCATGTCGCCTTCACCGAGGTGAAATTGTCGGACACGCGCGAGGAGGCGTTGAAGCAGTTCAACATGGCAGTGCGGCAAATTCCCGAGGTCGAGGAATGCCACATGATCGCGAGCAGCTTCGACTATCTCCTCAAGGTCCGCACCCCCGACATCCGCCGCTATCGCATCGTGCTCGGCGAAAAGATTTCGAGCCTGCCGCATATCGCAAGCACGTCGACCTTCGTCGCGATGGAGACGATCTGCGAATCGGCGCGTTGACGCGGGAGATTGACGGCCACCCGCGCCTGTGCCAATCGCGCAGTCCACGCGGGTGTAGCTCAATGGCAGAGCAGAAGCTTCCCAAGCTTACGACGAGGGTTCGATTCCCTTCACCCGCTCCAGCGCTACCATGCATTGCCACGGAACGGCGCCAGCGCTGGCGATCCCCAATCCTCAAGGCACGATCGTAATCGCCGGGTTCAACGTCAGCGTTCCACCGCTTAACGTCAAGACATAGGCTGCTGGCGGTCTTGGCCCCGCCAAAGTCGCGGTCGGGGCGGACCAGTTGAAATCAACATTGTTCCACAGGCAAAGCCCCACCGGAGTATTGATCTGCAACGAAGGAATACGGAGCTTCGTCGACGAAGTGGCTGTCATGGCAAGCGGGAGGTCTATATCCAGGAAAATACCCTCGCAGAGGGGGTCCTCGCCCCAAATGGCGCCGCTTACAAAGGTAATGGTTGTACTCGAAGTCCGCGAGCCGTCGAGGCCGACCGAGCATGTGAACGACGGATTGCCCGGCAGTTCGGGCCTGCTGAAAGTCAATGTGCCGGTGGCGGAAATCGGGGTGCCCAGTGGCGGTGAGACAATGGTCGCGGCCGATGCCGACGTAACACTCATGCCAATCCCGACGAACGCAATGGCGATGTTTTGCAACATGTTCATGGACAATATCCCCTTCCCTCCGGATTTCCGTTCGCCGTCCGGCGCAGATGATCCGGTCAATAAGAGACTGTTGGGAGAATAAATTATCGTATCGCGATTATATGAGGATCTATCGGGACTGTTTCCAGCCGACCCTGTCCGGTCAGTATCTTTTCGAACGGACGCACCTGAACTCGCTTCCGTC
>NZ_DASWTD010000472.1:0-7835 GCF_036402335.1 Sphingopyxis sp.
ACCCGCACCCTTGGCCCGGCGCCGCCGCGCTGGCGTTCGACTGGCAGCGCCTGCCCGATCCCGAAGCGCTCGCCGGGCTCGAGGCCATGGCCGCTTCCTTTTTCGGCGTCGAGGCAGGCCATGTCTGCGCCGTGCCCGGAAGCGAGATCGGCCTGCGCCTGACGGGCATGCTGATCGGCGGCCCCGCACGGCATATCGCGCCAAGCTATCGGACACATGGCGAAATGATCGCGGGAAGCGTGCCCGCCGGCGCCGATACGGCGTCGCGCCACGGCGGCACCTTGATCCTCGCCAATCCAAACAACCCCGACGGCCGCACGATCGACGCCGCGGCGATGCGGGCCCTGCTGCGCCGCCGCGGAACCGATGGCTGGCTTTTGGTCGACGAAGCCTTTGCCGATGCCGATCCGGCGGCAAGCGTCGCGGCGTCGGTCGACGACCGCGAAAGGCTGGTCGTCTTCCGCTCCTTCGGCAAATTCTTCGGCCTCGCGGGCGTCCGGCTGGGCTTCGTCCTCGCGCCGCGGGCCATCGTCGCCGCGCTGCGCGAACGGCTCGGCGCCTGGCCGCTGTCGGCGGCGGCGATCGCGATCGGTACCGCCGCCTATGCCGATGCGGGCTGGATCTACGCGGCGCGGGCGCGCCTGCCCGAGGATGCGGCGGCGCTCGACGCGATGCTTATGCGGCAAGGTTTTGCGCCCGCCGGGTCGTCCCCGCTCTTCCGCTTGATCGAAGTCGACGACGCGCACGCCCTGTTCGATCGGCTGGCACGGCGCGCGATCCTGACCCGCCCCTTCGCCGACCAGCCGCGCTGGCTCCGCCTCGGCCTGCCCGCCGACGCCGAAGCGCTGGCGCGCCTCGAAACGGCGCTGGCCGATGGCTGAGCCCGTCGCGCTCGCCGCGCTGGCGCTTGACGCGGCGCTTGGCTGGCCGCGGCCGCTCTATCGCCGCGTCGGCCACCCCGTGGGGCTGTTCGCACGCCTCATCGGCGCCGGCGAAGCGCGCTGGAACCGGCGCGGCCATGGCTTCGCGAAACGGCGCGCGCTCGGCGTTCTGACCCTGCTCGCACTCCTATCCCTCGCGGCGGGCACCGCGTGGACAGCGCAATATCTGCTCCTGGCTACCCTCGGTCCTTGGGGCTGGATCGGCGTCGCGATCCTCGCCTGGCCGGCGCTCGCGCAGCGCAGCCTGTTCGACCATGTGCGCGCGGTCGGCGAACGGGTCGATGCCGGCGACCTGTCCGGCGCGCGTCACGCCGTGAGCATGATCGTCGGCCGCGACACCGCCGCGCTCGACGAGGCCGGCGTCGCCCGCGCGGCGATCGAAAGCCTTGCCGAAAGCTTCTGCGACGGGATCGCGGCGCCGCTCTTCTGGCTGCTCCTGCTCGGCTTGCCGGGGGTGTGGGCGTATAAGGCGGTCAACACCGCCGACAGCCTGATCGGCCACCGCGAGGAACGCTGGCGTGCGTTCGGCTGGGCGGCGGCACGCACCGACGATCTCGCGAACTGGATTCCCGCGCGGCTGGCAGGGGCGCTGCTCTGCCTCGCGGGCGGGGGCGGATGGCGCATCCTGTGGCGCGATGCGCGCAACCATGCCTCGCCCAACGCCGGCTGGCCCGAGGCGGCGATGGCGGGCGCGCTGGGGCTTCGGCTCGCGGGTCCGATCGCCTATGACGGCGTGATGCACGACAAGCCATGGATCGGGGACGGCGACAGCGATGCGGGCGGCGACGCGATCGACCGCGCGCTTGCCGTCTATCTGCGCGCCTGCCTGCTTCTCTGGCTGATCGCAGGAGGCGCCGCGTGGCTGCGCTGATGCTGCAGGGCACGGGGTCGGACGTCGGCAAGTCGGTGCTCGTCGCCGCGCTCTGCCGCGCGCTGACCAACCGCGGGCTTCGCGTCCGCCCGTTCAAGCCGCAGAATATGTCGAACAATGCGGCAGTGACGGTCGACGGCGGCGAGATCGGGCGCGCGCAGGCGCTGCAGGCGCTGGCGTGCCGCGCCGAACCGCATAGCGACATGAACCCGGTACTGCTGAAACCGCAGGCCGACCGCACCTCGCAATTGATCGTCCACGGCCGCGTGCGCGGGACGCTGGGCAGCGGCAATTTTCGCGAAGCGCGCGGCGCGCTGATCGCCGACGTGCTCGAAAGCTACGACCGGCTGCGCAGCCAGTGCGACATCGTCGTCGTCGAGGGCGCCGGATCGCCCGCCGAAATCAACCTGCGCGCGGGCGACATCGCCAATATGGGCTTTGCGCGCGCCGCGAACGTCCCCGTCGCACTGATCGGCGATATCGACCGCGGCGGCGTGATCGCCTCGCTCGTCGGGACGCGCGCGGTGATCGACGCCGAAGACGCCGCGATGATCCGCGGTTTCCTGATCAACAAGTTCCGCGGCGATCCGGCGCTGTTCGAGGATGGCTATCGCGAGATCGAGGCGCGCAGCGGCTGGCCGGGGTTCGGCGTCATTCCCTGGCTGAGCGCCGCGGCGCGCCTGCCGAGCGAGGATGCGGTGATCCTCGAACGCCCCGCCGACCCGCGCGAGGGCCGCAAGATCGTCGCCTGCCCGATCCTGCCGCGCATCTCGAACTTCGACGACCTCGATCCCTTCAAGCTCGAACCCGGCGTCGAACTCGTCATGGTGCCGCCGGGCCGGCCGATTCCCGCCGACGCCGCGATCATCGTGCTGCCGGGATCGAAGGCGACGATCGCCGACCTCGCCGCGCTGCGCGCCGAAGGCTGGGATATCGACATCAAGGCGCATCACCGGCGCGGCGGGCTGATCGTCGGATTGTGCGGCGGCTATCAGATGCTGGGGCGCCGGATCGCCGATCCACTGGGGATCGAAGGGACGCCGGCCGCGGTCGACGGGCTGGGCCTGCTCGACGTCGAAACGACGCTCTCGCCCGCGAAGGTCTTGCGGCATGTGCGCGGAACCGCGCTCGGCGAGCCGGTTGAGGGCTATGAAATGCATATGGGCGAAACCGGCGGTGCAGGCACCGCGCGGCCGTTCGCGATGCTGGAGGGTGGTAGCCGCGATGGCGCTATCGCCGCTGCGGGCCAGGTGATCGGCTCTTATCTCCACGGCGCGTTCGCGTCGCCAGGCCTGCGGCGCGCGCTGCTGGCGCAGATCGGCGTCGCGGGCGGCGGCCGCGATTACGCGGCCGACGTGGATACGGCGCTCGACGCGATCGCCGCCGAATTTGCGGCGCACGCCGATATCGACGGGTTGCTGCGGATTGCGGGGATCGAGGCATGAGCGGATCGTCGCTGTTCGTGCTCGGCGGCGCGCGGTCGGGCAAGAGCCGTTATGCGCAGGCCCGCGCCGAAGCCGGCGCAAAAGACATTGGCGGCAGCCCCGTGTTCGTCGCGACCGCCCAGGCGTTCGACGACGAAATGCACAGCCGCATCGCGCGGCATCGGGCCGACCGCGATGCACGCTGGCGGACCGTCGAGGCCCCGCGCGACCTGCCCGCCGCGATCGACGCGCTGAACGGAAACGGCGCCGTCGTGCTTGTCGACTGCCTGACGCTGTGGCTGTCGAACCTGCTCCTCGCCGACGCCGATCTCGCACGCGCCGGAACCGAATTATGTGCCGCAATCGACCGGTTCGAAGGCCGGCTGATCCTCGTTTCGAATGAAGTCGGATGGGGCATCGTCCCCGACAACGCGCTGGCGCGGCGCTTCCGCGACGAGGCGGGGCGGCTCAACCAGGCGGTCGCTGCGGCCGCGGGCGAGGTCGTGCTGGTCGCTGCCGGCCTTCCGCTCGTTCTCAAGACAAACGGGTAGATGCCGTACGGATTCGCGCGCGCGGCTGCGCACCGAAAACCCGGTGGGCCGTAACGATACCCACGGTGCGCGGAACGGCGCGGCGAGCGCCCGGACAATCGGCGGAACGCTGTTCGACTGCGCAGCGATATGATAGCTAGACGGGACGAATCCGAAAACTCTTGGCCGAAGCGGCGGAAATAGTCGCACGGCATCGACTGCCTGATCTTTCCTGCGGGCCCGCGCTCGCCGGCAACCCAGTAAGACATCGGAGGCATGACAATGCAGACCCCCGGAGACTTCGACCTGTCGCGGCGCGGCGTGCTGGCCGGCGGCGCGGCATCGGTCGCGGCGGCGACGATCGTGCCGATCGGCACCGCGGGCGCAGCCCCGGCCCCGGCCCCACCGCCGCCGCCCATCGCCAAGGTCCGGTTCGAGGTAAACGGCGCGCCGCGCGAACTCGAACTCGATACGCGCACGTCGCTGCTCGACGCCCTGCGCGAACATCTGCACCTGACCGGCACCAAGAAGGGATGCGATCATGGCCAGTGCGGTGCGTGCACCGTGATCGTCGACGGACGGCGCATCAACAGCTGCCTGACGCTCGCGGTGATGCACGAGGGCGACCGCGTCACGACGATCGAGGGGCTCGGCACCCCCGACAAGATGCACGCGATGCAGGCGGCGTTCGTCGAACATGACGGCTATCAATGCGGCTATTGCACGCCGGGCCAGATCTGCTCCGCGGTCGCGGTGCTGGGCGAGATCGAGGCGGGGGTGCCCAGCCATGTGACGCGCGACCTGACCGCCGCGGCGCAGGTGACCGCCCCCGAACTGCGCGAGCGGATGAGCGGCAACATCTGCCGCTGCGGCGCCTATTCGAACATCATCGACGCGATCACCGATGTGGCGGGAGTGAAGGCATGAAAAGCTTCACCTATGAACGCGTCGACAGCGCGGCGGCCGCGACCGCCGCCTTTGCTCGCACGCCCGGCGCGCGCTTCATCGCGGGCGGCACCAACCTGCTCGACCTGATGAAACTCGAGATCGAAGCGCCGCAGCATCTGATCGACGTCAGCCGGGTCGCGCTCGACACGATCGAGCCGACGGCGGAGGGCGGGCTGCGCATCGGCGCGATGGTGCGCAACACCGACCTCGCGAGCGATGCCCGCGTGCGGCGCGACTATGGGCTGTTGACCCGCGCGCTGGTCGCGGGGGCATCGGGGCAGCTGCGCAACAAGGCGACGACCGCGGGCAATCTGCTCCAGCGGACGCGCTGTCCCTATTTTTACGATACCAACCAGCCGTGCAACAAGCGCAAGCCCGGCAGCGGCTGCGCGGCGATCGGCGGCTTCAACCGGCTGCACGCCGTCGTCGGCGCCAGCGAGGCGTGCATCGCAACGCATCCGAGCGACATGGCGGTCGCGATGCGCGCGCTCGACGCGGCGGTCGAGACGGTCGATGCCGCGGGCAAGGCGCGTGCGATCCCGCTCGCCGATTTCTACCGCGCGCCGGGAACGACGCCGCATCTGGAAACGGTGCTGGCGCCGGGCGAGCTGATCACCGCGGTCACGCTGCCGAAACCCGTCGGCGGCACGCATATCTATCACAAGGTCCGCGACCGCGCCTCCTACGCCTTTGCCTTGATTTCGGTCGGTGCGATCGTTCAGCCCGACGGCACCGGCCGCGTCGCGCTCGGCGGCGTCGGCTACAAGCCCTGGCGCGTCGAAGCCGCCGAGGCGGAACTCCCGCGCGGTGCAAAGGCGGTCACCGCGAAGCTGCTCGCGGGCGCGAAAACCACCCATGAAAATGCCTATAAGCTGCCGCTGGTTGAGCGCACGCTCGCCGGGGTGCTGGCACAAGCGAAGGGTTGAGCCATGAAGTTCGACACGCCCGCGACGACCAACCCGATCGACCAGATGAAGGTCGTCGGCAAACCCACCAACCGCATCGACGGCCCGCTCAAGACGACGGGCACCGCGCCCTATGCCTATGAACGCCACGATGTCGCGGCGAACCAGGCCTATGGCTATGTCGTCGGAGCGGCGATCGCCAAGGGGCGGATCGCATCGATGAACCTCGACGACGCCGGGGCGGCGCCCGGCGTCGTCGCGATCGTCACCGCCGACAATGCGGGCAAGCTGACGAAGGGCGATTTCAACACCGCCAAGCTGCTCGGCGGCCCCGCGATCGATCATTATCATCAGGCGATCGCGCTCGTCGTCGCCGACAGTTTCGAGCAGGCGCGCGCCGCAGCGTCGCTCGTCCGCGTCGAATATGCCCGCGAAAAGGGCGCCTATGATCTCGCCGCCGCGATCGATACCGCGATCAAACCGCAGGCATCGTTCGGCACCGAGCCCGACAGCGCCGTCGGCGACTTTGCGGCGGCGTTCGCGGCCGCGCCGGTGCAACTCGATGCGCGCTACACCACCCCCGACCACAGCCATGCGATGATGGAACCGCATGCGACGATCGCGGCGTGGGAGGGCGAAAAGCTGACGGTGTGGACGTCGAACCAGATGATCGCATGGTCGGCGGGCGACATGGCCAAGACGCTGGGCATTCCGAAAGAAAATGTCCGCGTCGATTCGCCCTATATCGGCGGCGGTTTCGGCGGGAAATTGTTCAATCGCGCCGACGTGCTGCTGGCCGCGCTCGGCGCCAGGGCTGCGAAGCGGCCGGTCAAGGTCGCGCTGCCCCGGCCGCTGATGATCAACAATACGACCCATCGTCCGGCGACGATCCAGCGCGTCCGCCTCGGCGCGACCGCCGATGGCAAGCTGACCGCGGTCGGGCACGAAAGCTGGTCGGGCGACTTGCCCGGCGGCGGCCCCGAGACCGCGGTGGCGCAGACGCGCCTGCTCTATGCTGGCGAAAATCGCATGACCGCGATGCGGCTGGCGGTGCTCGACCTGCCCGAAGGCAATGCGATGCGCGCGCCCGGCGAGGCGCCGGGGCTGATGGCACTCGAGATCGCCGTCGACGAAATCGCCGAGAAGCTGGGCCTCGACCCGGTCGCCTTCCGCGTGCTCAATGACACGCAGGTCGATCCCGAAAAGCCGAGCCGGCCTTTCTCGCAGCGCCAGCTCAACACATGCCTCGAGACCGGCGCGGAGAAGTTCGGCTGGAGCAAGCGCGCCAAGCCTGGCGCGACACGCGACGGGCGCTGGCTGGTCGGGATGGGGGTCGCCGCGGCGTTCCGCAACAATCTGAACGGACCGTCGGCGGCGCGCGTTCGCCTCGCCCGTTCGGGCGTGGTGACGGTCGAGACCGACATGACCGATATCGGCACCGGCACCTATACGATCATCGCGCAGACCGCCGCCGAAATGATGGGGCTGCCGCTCGACAGGATCGTCGTGAAGCTCGGCGATTCGGCCTTTCCGGTCTCGGCGGGGTCGGGCGGTCAGTGGGGAGCCAACAGCTCGACCGCGGGGGTCTATGCCGCCTGCGTGAAACTGCGCGAGGCCGTGGTCCAGAAGCTCGGCCTGCCCGCCGATGCAGTCTTTGCCGACGGCAAGGTGAAATCGGGACGGCGCAGCGTCGCACTGGGCGATGCCGCCGCAGGCGGCGAACTCGTTGCCGAAGACAAGATGGAATATGGCGACCTCGCCGAAAAATTTCAGCAGTCGACCTTTGGTGCGCATTTCGCCGAGGTCGGCGTCGATGCGATGACGGGCGAGATCCGCGTTCGCCGCATGCTCGCGGTGTGCGCGGCAGGGCGCATCCTCAACCCCAAGGCAGCGCGCAGCCAGGTGATCGGTGCGATGACAATGGGCGCGGGCGCGGCGCTGATGGAGGAACTCGCGGTCGACAAGCGCTTCGGCTTCTTCGTCAACCACGACCTCGCCGGCTATGAAGTCCCGGTCCACGCCGACATCCCGCACCAGGAAGTGATCTTCCTCGAAGAGGCCGATCCGACGACGTCGCCGATGAAGGCGAAGGGGGTGGGCGAACTCGGCATCTGCGGCGTTGCGGCGGCGGTCGCCAACGCCGTCTATAATGCGACCGGGGTGCGGGTGCGCAATTATCCGATCACGCTCGACAAGCTGATCGACAAGCTGCCCGA
>NZ_DASWTD010000473.1:0-19846 GCF_036402335.1 Sphingopyxis sp.
CGGCGCGGTGCTCGCCGGCGGGCGGTCGCGCCGCTTCGGGTCGGACAAGGCGCTCGCGATGCTGGATGGGCGGAGCTTGCTCGACCATGCGCGGGCGGCGCTGGCTCCCCATTGCGAGACAGTAATCATCGTCGGCCGCGGGGAGGTCGCCGACTGGCCGCGCCGCGACATGGGGCCGCTCGGGGGCATTGCGGGGGCTTTGATCGAGGCCGCGGACCGGGGGTTCGATCAGTTACTGACCGCGCCGGTCGATTGCGTGCGTTTGCCAGACGATCTTCGCGCGTTGCTGGAGCCCGCACCGGCGTTTCTGGATACGCAGCCGGTGATCGGATTGTGGCCGATCGCATCGCTGCGCGACCTCAAGGCGATGCTGGAGGACGGACGCGACCTCGCGGTCAGGGCCTTTGCCCGGCGGATCGGCGCACAAGCGGCGCGGAGCGCTTTCGTGCCGCCGAATATCAACAGCAGCGCCGACCTCGACCGCCTTTCGGGGTCATGATCCGCCGATGGCGTTCACGGTGAACGCCAAAATGCCCATGTTGAAGATGAATGCCGCCATGCAGTGGCCGAGCACGACGCGGCGCATATGCGCGCCCGATATCGTGACATCGGAGGTCTGGAAGGTCATGCCGAGCGTGAAGGCGAAATAGAGGAAGTCCCAGTAGCCGGGTTCGTGCACCCCCGGCACCTCGATCCCCGCCTGGTCGCGGCCCTCCTTTTGCAGATAATAGAGATGCGCATAGTGGAGCGTGAACACGATGTTCGCGAACAGCCAGGCGAGCGCGAGCGTCGCGACGATCAGGACGACGTCGCAGCGGCCGAGCGTGCCCGGGCTCGCGATCAGCGTGCCGACCGCGAACAGGATGACGAGCGAGAGCAGCACCGTGATCGCGAGCAGGCCGACGCGGTTCGCATCGTTGAATTCGGCGCGGCGGCGCATCTGGTCGGCATCGGCGCCGAGCAGCGGCGCCACGGTGCAAAGAAAGACGAAGGCGGCGACGTCGAAGCCGATCAGGAAGGCGGCGCGTGGATCGATATGCGATGCGAGCGCCGCACCCATCGCCGCGAGCAGCACGACCGGAAAGACGAGGAAACGAACGGGCGCGATATGTTTGCCGACGGCCATCGGCGGGGTCAATCCGCGGCCCCGACGACGCGCACCGGGATCGACTTCGCCGCCGGACAACCGCTGGTCTTGTCATAGAAGGCGAGCGGCAGCAGCGGGTTGAGCTCGGGATAATAGCCCGCGACCGAACCGCGCGACATCGGATAGTCGATGATCGTGAGCCCGTCGACGCGGCGCGCGATGCCGTCGATGCCGACCGTTTCGAGCGCGACCTTCGCCCCCGCCTCCAGCCCGCGCGCGGCGATGTCGTCGGCGTTCATGAACAGGATCATGCGATCATTGTACACGCCGCGATAGCGGTCGTTATAGCTGTAGATCGTCGTGTTGAACTGGTCGTGCGAGCGCACCGTCGCGAGGCGCAGCATGGCGGGATCGGCGACCGGCGCGTTGACCGCAAGGCCGGGGAGAACGAGGAAATTCGCCTTGCCGTTCGGCGTCGCCCACACGCGGCGGCGCGGCGGGATGTCGAGGTGGAAACCCATCGGCGCCTTGATGCGCTCCGAAAAGCCTTCGTAGAGCGCCGGGTAAACCGCGGCGATCTTGTCGCGGATCAGGCTGTAATCGTCGATATAGCTCGCCCAATCGACCTTGCTGTCGGGCAAGGTCGCCATCGCCATGCGGCAGACGATCTCGGTCTCGGTCAGCAGGTGCGGGCTCGCGGGGTCGAGGACGCCGCGCGAGGCGGTGACGTTCGACATCGAATCCTCGATCGTCACGAACTGTTCGCCCGCCGCGGTCTCGATCCGTTCGGAGCGCGCGACGACGGGCAGGATCAGCGCATCCTTGCCATGCACCAGATGTCCGCGGTTGAGCTTGGTCGCGATGCCGACGGTCAGGTCGAGCTTACGCATCGCCGCGTAGGAACGCTCGGTGTCGGGCACTGCACGGACGAAATTGCCCCCGAGGCCGATGAAGACCTTCGCGGTGCCCGCCAGCATCGCCTCGACCGACTCGACGGTGTGATGCCCCTCGCCGCGCGGCGGTTCGAAACCGAAGACGTCGCGGACCTTGTCGAGATAGGCCTGGCTCGGTTTTTCGTCGATGCCGACGGTGCGGTCGCCCTGCACGTTCGAATGGCCGCGGATCGGCGAGATGCCCGCGCCCGGCTTGCCGTAATTGCCCTTGAGAAGCAGCAGGTTGGCGATCTGCTGGACGAGCTCTGACCCCCGCTGATGCTGGGTCACGCCCATGCCGTAGCAGATGATCGTCGCGTTCGAGCGGATGTAGATTTCGGCGCAGCGGCGGATCTGCGCCTCGTCGATCCCCGACGCGGCGACAAGGTCGGGCCAAGTCTGCGCCTCGATATCGGCCTTCAGCGCGTCGAAGCCCGACGTATGCTCGGCGATGAAACCATGGTCGAGCACGGTCTCGCCCGCCGCCTCGCGCTCGAACAGCACTTTCATCATGCCCTTCAAAAGCGCGAGGTCGCCGCCGACCTTGATATGCACAAACTCGCTGGTGATGTCGGTCGAGCCAAAGGTCGCCATCTGCACGATGTCCTGCGGCTCGGTGAACTTGATCAGCGCGCGCTCGGGCATCGGGTTGACCGCGACGATCGGGACCCCGCGCTTGCGCGCCTCGACCAAAGGCGTCATCATCCGCGGCGCGTTCGTCCCGGCGTTGTGTCCGACGAGGAAAATCGCCTCGGCATGCTCGAAATCGTCGAGGATCACCGTGCCCTTGCCGACCCCGATCGAATGCGGCAGCCCGCGGCTCGTCGGCTCGTGGCACATGTTCGAACAGTCGGGGAAATTGTTCGTGCCATACTCGCGCACGAAGATCGAATAGAGGAAGGCCGTTTCGTTCGCGGTGCGGCCCGAGGTATAGAATTCGGCGTCGTGCGGGCTGGCGAGCGCACGGAGGTGCGTGCCGATCAGCGCGAAAGCATCGTCCCAGCTCACCGGCACATAATGGTCGGTCGCGGCGTCGTAGCGCATCGGCTCGGTCAGGCGGCCCTGCATTTCGAGCCAATAATCCGACTGCGCCATCAGGTCGGAGACGCTGTGCTGCGCAAAAAACTCCCGCGTGACGCGAAACTTTGTCGCCTCGTGCGCGAGCGCCTTTGCGCCATTTTCGCAAAATTCGAGCTTCTTGGTGCAGCTCGCGTCGGGAAAGGCGCAGCTCGGGCATTTGAAGCCGCCCGGCTGGTTCATCGACAGCAGCGCGCGCGATCCCTTGGTGACGACACTCTGTTCGAGCAGGACCTTCGCGGTGGCGGCCGCGGCACCCCAGCCGCCGGCGGGGCTGTTATAGGCTCTATATCGGGGTTTATCGTCCGCCATCGCCGCGACTAAAGCATAGCCGCCGCAGCATATCTATCGCTCTTTGACATTGGCGCGCCATGATCGATGAAGATGGACGCGCTTTGCTTCTTACCGCCGCGAGCCCGTTGCGAAGCTCAACGTCCGTCCAGTCGCCGCGTTGGCCTTGCGACGGGCAAGGGAGACTTGGTCCGATATGCCTCCCGTTGCTCACGATAGGCTTGCATGTAGAGCTCGAACTCATCCTCTGAAAGCTCATGGCAATAGCCGAATTCCTGCATTGCGGGGCTATGCCGGAAGCTGATGTTCTCTTCCCTTTTGGCATAGGCCTCCGCCGCCTCGTACCCGCTTTGATCGCCCTCCCACTGGCTGCCCAGCAGATGAGCGCGTGTATTTTGCAACATCTCGATGTCTTTGTCAGTTTGACGCGCATAGGCCTCCGCCTTTAGCGCAGCGTCCGCGTCGATCGTGGAAGGCTCAGGCAAGACGATATTTGCCGCTTTGTGGGGATAGTAAACTGCCTCCAGCCTTGGCCCCACGTCATTGGTGCCGACGAGCAACGGGATAGCTCCGATAGTTCCATATCCCTCCAGCCCGCGCAAAGCCGCCTGGTGAAACCTCAGATGTCGGAACCATTCGGCGAGAAGGATGACGGCGTAATCGGCTTGGTCGGCATCGCGTCCATTGGCAGCGGCTCGGGCCTCGCCCCGCAGGATTTTTTCGTTGAGCGCATCGAGACCGCAAATGGTCAAGGTGCGATCGATGTCGGCAAATCTGCCTTGCCATGGCGATCCGTCCGGACCGCATTGCTCCAATATCTTGTCCCGCGATGATCTCGAAAAGGCGAAGGCCTCGTCCGTATAATAGTTCGTCTCCAACTGTGGAACGCGGCAGCCGTTCGCGTCCAGCTCGACCGGTTGCGACGTCAGATCGACCCCGATTGCCGTCACGCCGCCAGCCTGCGTAGCAGCGGCGGCCGTCCGTAGAGCGAGTTGCTCCCAGCCTTTCACCTGAACGGCGTCCGCCGGCAGCGAGAGACAAAGGGCGCTCAGCTCGGCCGGAAGCTTCTGCAGAAGGTCGCGCAGCAGCGCATCCGCCGCGAGATGCTCTCCGTGTTGAATCATCTGCGCAAACCGCAGGCCGAATTCTCGACGGCCAGTTTCGTGCGTCAAATCGACCGTCGAGAAACTCATCCGTCCTGCTCCGTTCCAGAAGGCGAGAGCAGGCAATGCACGTTCCACTGCACTTTACATTCTCGAGATCTGTGACGGGAGAATAGAACGCAAGGCTTATTAAAGACTGAAAAGCCGGCGGTCGAAAAGGGAGATCGGCAGCATGGGCCTGCCATGGCAACCGCAATTTGCAACCATATGTCAGGCAGCAGTATCGCACCGTGAAGCGCGGTCGGAAAATGGCGCGCCCGGCAGGATTCGAACCTGCGACCACCCGCTTAGAAGGCGGGTGCTCTATCCAGCTGAGCTACGGGCGCGCAGCGCTGCTTGCGTCGCGCGGCGAATAGCGCGGTTTGCGTAGGCTGCAAAGCAGGTTAAGCAGCACGCCGATGACCGAGTCTGAAACTCCGCCGGCGCAGCCCGTCGCCGTCAGCGCCGCCAGCGTGCGGTATTTCCGCTATTACGACCTGATCATGGCGGCCTTTGTCGCCATCCTGCTGTTGTCGAACATCATCGGCGCGTCGAAGCGGTCGGTTGTCGAACTGCCTTGGATCGGCGAATGGCCGTTCGGCGCAGGCGTGATGTTCTTCCCGCTCAGCTACATCATCGGTGACGTGCTGACCGAGGTCTACGGCTATGCCCGCGCGCGGCGGGTGATCTGGACCGGTTTTGCGGCGCTGGCGTTCATGGCCTTCATGGCGTGGGTCGTCGTGTCGCTGCCGCCCGCTCCGGGCTGGCCGCACCAGTCGGCCTATGAGGCGGTCTTCGCCAATAGCTGGCGGATCGTCCTCGCGTCGATGTTTGCCTTCTGGGCGGGCGAATTCGCAAACAGTCTGGTCGTCGCAAAGATGAAAGTTGCCGACAACGGGCGCCGCATGGGGCTGCGTTTCGTCGCGAGCACCGTCGTCGGCCAGGGGCTCGACAGCCTGATCTTCTATCCGATCGCCTTTTACGGGCTGGAGGGATGGCCGACCGGCGAACTCATGAAAACCGTCCTGTCGCAATGGGCGATCAAAACGGGATGGGAAATCATTCTGCTGCCGTTCACGGTCGCCATCGTAGTCGCGCTCAAGCGGCGCGAGGGCGTCGATGTGTTCGACGAGGGGACGGACTTCAATCCCTTCGTCGCCAAGGTTTGACCAGGATTCTGACCCTATAATGAATCTCGTCCATCTCGCCGCGCTGTTCCAGGAACAGAAATTGTGGCTCGTGGCCTCGGCCGATCTCAGCAAGGATGCGCTGCACGTCTATTTCGGGATGGCGCTGTTCCTGTTCGTGCGACTGGTCTGGCGCTGGCGCGGCGGCTGGTTTGCCGCGTGGCTGGCGGTGCTCGCGATGGCATGCGGCGGCGAATGGCTCGACGTCACCGCGGAGATCAGCCGGTCGGCGATCCAGCCCGACAGCGCGCACTGGCACGATATCTGGAACACGATGTTCTGGCCGACGGTGCTGCTGCTCGTCGGACGCTGGCTACAGCCCAGGGCAAGGATGGTCCCGGAAGAAACCCCGGACGAAGCGTCAGGCGAGGACGCCGAGCGCCGCCTCGAACAGGCGTAGCCCGTCAGTGCCGCCATGCGCGCGGTCGATTGCGCGTTCGGGATGCGGCATCATGCCGAGCACATTGCCCGCATCATTGAGCACGCCGGCGATGTCGCGCGCCGACCCGTTGACCGCGTCGGCATAACGGAAGGCGACGCGCCCCTCGCCCTCGATCCGGTCGAGCGTTTCGGCGTCGGCGAAATAATTGCCGTCGTGGTGCGCGACGGGAATGTTGATCATCTCGCCGGCTTTATAGGCGGCGGTGAACAGCGACTGGCTGTTCTCGACCTTGAGTGCCACGGTTCGGCAGACGAAGTTGAGCCCCGCGTTGCGCATCAGCGCGCCGGGAAGCAACTGCGCCTCGGTCAGCACCTGAAAGCCATTGCACACGCCGAGCACGGGAACGCCGCGGCCCGCGGCATCGGAAACCGCCCTCAGGATCGGCGAGCGGGCTGCCATCGCGCCCGAGCGAAGATAGTCGCCATAGGAGAAACCGCCGGGGAGCGCGATGAAGTCGATGCCATCGGGCAGTTCGCTCTCGCGGTGCCAGACCATCGCGGGTGCGCGGCCGGTGACCTGTTCCAGCGCGACGGCCATGTCGCGGTCGCAGTTGGAACCGGGAAAGACGATGACGGCGGTCTTCATGGTCGCGGCTCCTGTTACGGGCGTTCGATGCGGTAGTTTTCGATCACCGTGTTCGCGAGCAGCCGGGCGCACATCGCGTCGAGCTCGGCATCGCTGGTGCCATCGGCGACGTCGAGCTCGATGAAGCGGCCGGCGCGGACGTCCGCAACGCCGCCAAAGCCGAGCCCTTCCAGCGCATGATGGATCGCCTTGCCCTGCGGGTCGAGGACCCCCGGCTTGAGCGTCACATAGACATTCACTTTCATGGGAGAGCCTTTGCGTCGAGGGTGCGGGAAAGATGCGCGCGCCTATGCCCGCGAACGCCGCGGGGGGCAAGCGAAAGCTCCGACGGCGGGCGTCGATCTGCATTTTCGGCTCGCAGACCCGACGCCCTGCAGCCCGTCACGGGAACCAGCGCCATCCCGATCGGGGACCCGGTGCGCCCTATCGACGGACAGCCCGGACGCTCAGCCACCGGTCGCCGGGTCTGCCGACGCACTTTCGGACCTCGTCAACGATCCAGCCGGTATCGGCGAGCGCGGCGCGCAAAGCGGGCTCGCGCCAATAGGTCTCGACATAGCGCCGCGGTTCGGCGGCGCTGCCTTCGATCGTGACATCCTCGCCGTCGCCGTCGCGGACCGAGGCGTGCAGCCGGCCGCCGGGCCGCGTCGCCGCGGCAAGCCGTCGCAGCACCGTACCGAAGTCCGCACGCGCCACGTGGATCAGGCAGGCGCAGGCCCAAACCCCGTCGTAACGCGTGCCCGGACGTTGCGGGTCGGACAGGTCGTCGGTCAGCGGGTCGAGCAGCGCGGCTTCGAGGCCGCTCGCGCGGAGCAGGTCGACGAAGCCCTTCGATATGTCGGTGCACCGGACGCTGATCCCCTGCTTTTCGAGGGCTAGCGCATCGCGGCCGCCGCCGCTGCCGATCTCGAGCACCCGGCCCGAGCCGCGCAGCGCGGTCACGAACGCATCGATCTCCGCCGCGACCCATGACGGCATCGCGGCCGCTTCGGCGGCATAATCGGCCGCGGCGTTGTCATAGGCCTGCACGGTGTCGCGGTCGGTGCTCATGCCTCTCTCCTCGCAGCGGTCATAGCGGAATTCGGCCCGGGCACGCCATCCGCGGCACGATGGATTTCGCGGCCAGCGAATCGACGCGAATCGGCCGCGCGGTCCGGCCTGGGAGACGATGTCGCACGATCAATCGGGAATGCGAACCACTCGCATCTTTGTTGTTGCGAATCCGTCGCACTATCCCTACATCGGGCTTGTTGAGAAGGATTCGCACATGGTCGTCTGTGTCTGCAACGCAATAAGAGAAAGCCAGCTGCGCGATGTCGCGCGGGATGGCCAATTGCGGTGCGCCAAGGCCGCCTATGCGCAATTGGGTCGCAAACCCAAGTGCGGCCAGTGCCTGCCTTTCGCTCGCAATATCATCAGCGACGTCGCCGCGACCGCCTGATTTTTCTTGGTTTTCCGCCATTTTTGACCTTGGCCTGATGGGTCCGGGGCGCGTATAATGCGCCCACTCCATTCCAAGACAAAATGACAGGACTGACACCATGAAGGGCGACGAAAAGGTCATCGACTTCCTCAACGAGGCACTCAAGAACGAACTGACCGCGATCAACCAGTACTGGTTGCATTACCGCATGCTCGACAATTGGGGCGTCGCGCGCCTCGCCAAGTTCGAGCGCGAAGAGTCGATCGACGAGATGAAGCACGCCGACCAGCTCGCCGACCGCATCCTCTTCCTCGGCGGCCTTCCCAATTTCCAGATGCTCGGACGCCTGCGCGTCGGCGAGACCGTCGAGGAAATCCTGAAAGCCGACCTCGCGCTCGAGGAAGAAGCGATCCCGCTGCTCAAGGACGCGATGGCGCACAGCGAAAGCGTCCGCGACTATGTCAGCCGCGACCTGTTCGGATCGATCCTCGAAAGCGAGGAACATCATGTCGACGAACTGGAAAAGCAGTTCGAGATGATCGAGCGCATGGGCATCGAAAATTATATCCAGCTCCAGTCGAAGCCGGCGCACGACGACTGAGGGTGATTCGACGGCCGCCGGGCAACGTCCACACCCATAAGCCGTTGATAAGAGAGGCGCTTTCGAGCGCCTCTTTTTTCGCTTGTATTTGCGAATAATTCTCAATAGCAAGGTGGGGCAGTCCCCTCCTGCCGGCCGCTGCAACTTCAAGCTGCGCTAAAGCGGCCGGCATCTTTTTCGAAAACGGGACGGACAGACTGCATCGGCCGGGAGAAACGAACCTCATGCAAAGCAGCGCGCTGATCCGCCAGTTGACCGAGCAGCCGCTGGTACGTGACCTTTCGGTCGAAGCGGCGCAGGCGGTGCTCGCGCTGCGTTACTGCATCCTCTGCCGCCGCAGCGAGCGCGACCCGATGCCCGAACTCGAACGACGCTGGGGCAATATCCTTGCCGCACGGCGCTACCGCTTGGTTGTCGAGGCGATCGGGCATATCTGGCCCGAACCCTTTGCCGTAGCCCCGCCCTGCTGCCCGCGCGTGAGCTTCGACGAGGCGCTGCTCGCCGCCGTCGTCGGCGCCGCCTCGCGCGGCGACCGCGTCCGGTTCGACTGGCTGACCGCCGAGATGCTCGGCGGCGACGCGCGCGAGATGCTGTTCGTCGCGCTGGAGAATTTCATTCGCGCGAGAGCACCGGGGCGGGTTTGATCGTCCGTTTCGGAGTAGGTGAGCTGTCCCTTTTGTGCACTCGGCGAAAGCCGGGGCTCATGGCGTCAGAAGGCTGGCATTGCGCGATTACGCTCTGGGCCCCGGCTTTCGCCGGGGTGCACATCCCTATCGGCAGCTCCCGGCCGCAACCGGCCTTTCGCCGGCTTACTCTTCGGCAACGGGCTCGGCGGTCAGGAAGCCCTGCTTGCACACCGGGCTGTCATCGCCCGCAAGGCAGTCGGACCAGCGATATAGTTGCTCGATGCTGACGGTCGCACCGTCGGACCCGCCGCCGCCCATGCCGATATATTGCTTGCCGGTGATCCGGCCGATGATCGTGACATTGGTATAAGCGTGCACGAGTTCAGGGTCGTAGATGCCCGGTCCGCAGGCAACAAAGGCCTGATAGGTCGGCTCCGGGGTCCAGCGCGGTTCGCCATGATCGCCGCTGCGCGAGAAGTTGATCGTCAGGCAGCGACCATCGATGCCGTAGACGCCGCCAGCCCAGCGCACGCGTTCGCCGATATGCCGTTCGTCGAGCGCCTCGTCGGGCGTGAGCGAAGCGACCCTGGCCGTCCTCAAGGCATCGATCTCCTGCAGAGACCCGGCCTGCGCATCGGTCGCTGCCGGCTCGGCCTCCACCGGCCGGCCCCATGCGGCCGTCGATCCCGGCGCGATCAACGCGCCGAAGAGCAGCAAGCCCGCCACCCGTGCCAAGGGCAGGATCGGCTTCGCGTTCACGTCTGGTACGTCCCGCAGCCCGTTATTTGCCCGCCTTGTCGCTGACCGCCTTGATCACCAGCGCCTTGTCATCGACCAGATAGCGCTTCGCGAGTGCCTGCAACTCAGCCGGCGTCGCCGCCTCGACCTCGCCGACCCCCTTTCGGCTGCGGTCGAGGCGATCGGCGTGGCTCGCGGCCTCGGCGACATAGTTCAGCCAATAGCTGTTCTCGCGCCGCGATTTCACCATCGCCTCGAGCAGCGGCTTGCGCGCACGGTCGAGCAGGTCGGCGTCGACGGGCTTGTCGCGCAGTTCCTTTGTGATGGCAAAGATCGCAGCGCGCGTCGTTGCGAGATCCTTGTAATCGACATTGCTCGCAGCAAAGAGATGGCCATAGCCCGGGAACTCGTCGGACAGGCTTGCCGCCGCACCGGGACTGTAGCTTTCGCCGAGCTTCTCGCGCAGCTCCTCGGTCAGCATCAGCTGCATGACGCGCGCGAGCAGGTTGAGCCGCATCGCTTCGGCAAGATCGCTGTCGTCGCGCGCGGGCCAATAGACGCGCAGTTCGGCCTGTTCGGCGGGGCCCTTGTGGATCAGGGTGCGCTCGCTGCGGTCGGCCGCGAACTGCCGGATGCGCGCATCGGTACGCGGATCGAAAGCCGCGCGGCGCTCGGGGAGCGCGCCGAACGTCGCCGCGATCGCGTCGATTGCCGCCTGTTCGTCAATATCGCCGACGACCCCGATCTCGATCGCGCCGTGCGCGAAGCTGTCGGCAACGACGGGCTTCAGCTGCGCCCAGTCGAGCGTCATCAGCTTTTCGAGCGGCGGTGTCTGTGAGCGCGGGTCGTCGTTCGCGAGAATGCCGCCGGCATCGCGGCCGAGCACCGCGGCGGGGGTCGCGTCGTTCGCGGCATATTGCTGCGGCAGCACGCGGCGGATCAGCGCGAGACCGTCGGGGCGGTAGCCGGGGTGCGTCAGGAACGCCGCCATCAGCTTGGCCTGCAGCGCGAAATCCTCGGGCGAAGTCAGGGCCGACCCGCCGAAGGCATCGGTCGAATTGCCGAACACCGGGCTGATCGTCTTGCCTGCAAGGATCGAACGCAAGTCGTCCAGGCTGTGCGCCTCGAGCCCGCCGAGCATCAGCGAGCCCGCGAGCGACACCTTCGTCGGATCGTCGCGCGTCGCGAGCAGATTGCCGCCGTCGACGCGCAGCGACAGCATGACCTTGTCCTTCTGGAAATCGGTCTTCTTGATGTTGAGCATGACGTTGTTGGCGAAACGGATGCGGCGGATGCCGAGGTCCTCGACACGCTCGTCGGTGACAATTTTCCCGGGCACGCCGAAATCATTATAGGCGAAGGCAGCGTTCGCCGCCTCGGTCGGCGCGGCGACCGCAACTTTCGTCGATGCCTGCAAATCGGAGAGGATCGCCGCCGTGCCGCCCTCGATCGGTTTTTTTACCGCGACGCGCACGAGCGGCAGACTCAGCCCTTCCATGCGCCGCCGGAAGGCCGCAGTGACCGCTGCGGCGGTGAGCGACGGCGTCGTCGCGTCGAACAAGGCTTGCGAGGTTTCAGGGCGGACGAAAACGAAATCGCCTTCGGCGGCGGAGACCAGCGCATCGGCGAGCGCATCACTGCGCCGCGTCGTCACGCCCGCGACGGCATTCTTGAGCGCGGTGCGGCGGTTCGCGAGCTGCTCGTCGACCTCGGCCTGCGTGAATCCATGCTGGATCGCGCGGCGCTGTTCCTGCTCGACGAGCGCGAGCGCCTCTTTCCACGCGCCTTCCTTGGCGATGGCGCCGACCGTGACCTGATCGAATTTTTTCCATCCTTCGGCGTCGCTGAAATAGCCGGTCAGGATCGGCGAATCTTCGTTCAGCGCGATCTTCGCAAGCCGGCGGCTGACGATCGCCTCGCCGATGTCCTCGGCGAGGCTGCGCGCGCGCTTCGCTTTGGTGTCGGGTTCGTCGACCCACGGCTTGAAGCTCGCGATCGTGACCGAATCCTGGATCGCGGGATCGACGAAATCGTCGGCGGCAGCTGCGCGCCTGTAATCGACATTGCCGATGTCGGGGTCGGCGCCGGCGGAACCGCGTCCCTTCCAGTCCGCAAAGCGCGCCTTGATCTTGGCTTCGACCGCCGCGGGATCGAAATCGCCGACCATCACCAGCGTCGCCCGCTCGGGACGGTAATAGCGGTCGTAAAGGTCGCGCAGCCGCGCCGCGGGGGCGGTCCGGATCACCTCTTCGGTGCCGACCGGGATGCGGCTTGCGACCGTCATCCCCTTCATCTGGAAATCGAGCTGGTCGACCAGGTTGCGCAGCTGGTAGGTGTCGCGCGCGCGCCGTTCGGACAGGATGATCCCGCGCTCGCGGTCGACCGCGGCGGGATCGATGGTCAGATTGCCGCCGGTCTCGCGCATCAGCATCAGCCCGGTATCGATCAGGTCATCCGAGGCATTGGGCAGGTCGAGCTTGTAGATCGTCTCGTCAAAGCCCGTCGACGCATTGGTGTCGGCGCCGAACGCCAGTCCCTTGCGTTCGAGCAGCTTGATCATTTCGCCCTCGGGCACATTGGTCGATCCATTGAACGCCATATGTTCGAGGAAATGGGCGAGCCCGCGCTGGTCCTCGGCCTCGGCGAAGCTGCCGACCGCGAAACGCATGCGCAGCACGACGCTGTCCTTGGGCGTGCTGTTTTTCAGCAACGCATATTTCATCCCGTTGGGAAGCACACCGAAGACGATGTTCGGGTCGACCGGCACATCGCTGGCGGCGAAGTTCCACGCCCTGGCGGCGGCGTCCTGCGGATTGATCGTCGCCGTAGCGGTTTTTGCGGGAGCCTCGCTGGCCCAGGCCGGGGCGGTGCTGGCGATGAGGAGGACGAGGGGCGACAGCGCGGTCGAGGCACGCCGGACAAGGCTTTTGGTCATCGAACCGGTTTGGCGACCGCCCTGCGGGCGGTCAAGCCATCGTCATGCCATCCGGCCGATGCTTTCGACGGACGACGTGGGGCCGCGATCAACCGCCTTTGCCGCATAGAGCGCGGTGTCGGCGACTTCGAAAAGCTTGCGTGCCGTGACGCCATGCCGGGGCCAGACGGCGGTGCCGATGCTGGCGCCGACGCTGATCGGCCGCCCGCCGATCCGATACGGGGCGGCGAGCGCCGCGAGGATATGGTCGGCGAGCGATGTGTCGAGCAACGGCGATCCGGCATGGACGAGGATCGCGAATTCGTCACCCCCCTGCCGCGCGACGACGGCATGGTCGCCGCACGCGCCGCGCAGCCGCTTTGCGATTTCGCAAAGCAGCAGGTCGCCGATCGCATGACCGTGCCGGTCGTTGACCGGTTTGAACCCGTCAAGGTCAAGCAGCGCGATCGCAAAAGGCTTGCCCGCATCGGCCGCGGCGATCTCCTCGTCGAGCCGCATGTCGAATTCGCGGCGGTTGGCCAGGCCGGTGAGCGGATCGGTGTGCGCAAGCTCGCGCATCTGTCGCTGAAGTTCGAGCAGGTCGATGACCTGCCCATGCTGCTGGACGACCATCCGCAAAAGGAACAATGTCGCGACGACGAGGCTGGTGCCCGCCGCGATTTCGGGCGGATTGCCCGACGTCAGCATCAGGACCGAGACCGGCCCCAGCCCGATGATCAGATTGACGAAGGTTGCGAAGCGGATCGACGACAGGCAATAAGCCGTGGCGAGCGACCCCATCGCCATGATCATCGCATAATAGCTGTGCGTCGCCGGCGGCGCGGCGAGCCAGTTGGTCACCGTCCAGATGCTGCACATCGCACCGGTCACACCCGATAACCATGTCGATTCGACGATCATGCGCCGCGCGCGGCGCACGCTCATCCGCCGCCCCCGATTGTGCATCAGGAACAGGAAGCCGAGCACCCCGATCACCGCAAGCGTGACCGGAAAACCGATGCGGATGGCCGGATGGACGGTCGCCACCCCGCCATAGATCGCCGTCGGCGTCGTCGCCGCCAGCATCAGGAACAGCATCGGGGTCAGCGTTTCGACGCGGTTGGCGCGCAGGATCGCCACGTCGTCCCGAATCGCTTCCGGAATCGGCGGAAAAATGCGCGTGCGCAGCCAATGATGGACCCCCGTCATGGGAGGGGGAGATAGCAAGCACGGGTAAAGCAGGAGTTAAGGATCGAAATCGCGGCTTATCATTTGCCTACGGGCCTCCGGGACCGGCAGGCTTGCGAAATATTAACCATGTTTCGCGATAGGCGTCGCCGATCCTTTTGCGCCCGACAGGAGCAACCCATGTCTTATCCGTTGCCGCCGCTGACCTCGTCCACACCCGCCGCGCCGACAGCGCCGATGCCGTCGGCCGATCCGACCTTGCCGCAGAACGACACCGCGGCGCAGCAGACCGCGCGCGCGGCGCAGCTGACCGCGGCGCAGGCGGTCTATGTGTGGACCACCGACGTCGCGACGCTTCCCGGCGTGCCGCTGGCCACCGACGTGCCGAAGAATGACGAGCCGACGATCGCGTGGTTCGTGATCCTGATCGGTGTCGGGCTCGACATCGTGCGCAACGCGCTGACGGTGAAGCTTGGCGGGGTCGACAAGGGAGAGCTCGACAGCCCGCGCGCCGAATATGAAGCCGCGCTGGCCGAATGCGACGCGATCGAGGCATCGGCCGCTAAGATCGCCGCCGAACATGGCGTCCACACCGGCGGCAATATCTTTGCGCGCATGATCGGCGATGTCGAAAATGCCGTCGCCGCCGCCGAACGCGACGCGCATGTCGCGCTGCTCAAGGGCTACAAGGATCGCCTCGAAGAGCTGATGAAGGTCGACGAAGCCCAAGGCCTCGGCAGCAAGACCCCGCGCAGCATCGAGGCGTATCGCGCGCTGTTCGCGACGCTGCCCGTTCCCGGCATCAGCTATATGTTCCAGGACGACAGCGAGTTCGCGCGGCTGCGCGTGCAGGGGCCGAACTGCATGCTGATCACCGCAGTCGGCGACGCACTGCCCGCCAAATTCCCGCTCAGCGCCGCGAAATATGCCGCGGTCGTGGGTGGCGACACGCTGGCGGCGGCGCTTGCCGACGGGCGTCTGTTCATTCTCGATTACAAGCCGCTCGAGGTGCTCGATCCCGGCACCTATGGCACTATGGCAAAATATGCCTGGCAACCGATGGCACTGTTCGCGGTCCCGCCGGGCGGGTCGTCGCTGGTCCCCGTCGCGATCCAGTGCGGGCAGGATCCTGCCGATTATCCGATATTCACCCCCTCGCCCGTCGCCGACAAGATATGGGGCTGGGAAATGGCGAAGTTCGTCGTGCAGGTCGCCGATGGCAATTACCACGAACTGTTCGCCCACCTTGCGCGTACGCATCTGGTGATCGAGGCATTCGCGGTCGCGACGCACCGCCATCTTGCCGAAATACATCCGCTCTGGGCGCTGCTCGTGCCCCATTTCGAAGGCACGCTGTTCATCAACGAACAGGCGGCGACCTCGCTGATCGCGGCGGGCGGCCCGATCGATCATATTTTCGCGGGCACGATCGCGTCGAGCCAGACGGCGGCGGTTGATGCGCGCCTTGCGTTCGATTTCTATGGCAAGATGCTCCACGCCGACCTTGTCGCGCGCGGCGTCGGTGTGGACTCGGCGCTCGCCGATTATCCGTACCGCGACGACGCGCTGCTCGTGTGGGACGCGATCCATGAATGGGCGCGGCAATATGTCGATCTCTATTATGCGCATGATGCCGATGTCGTCGCCGACACCGAGCTGGCGGCATGGGCGACCTGCCTTGCGGGCGAGGCGAAGATCAAGGGCTTCGGACCCGTCGCGACCCGCAAGCAACTCGCCGAAATCTGCACGATGGTGATGTTCACCGCGAGCGCGCAGCATGCGGCGGTGAACTTCCCGCAAAAGGACATCATGGCCTTTGCCCCCGCGGTCACCGGCGCCGGGTGGCAGGTGGCACCCAATGGCCAGCGCGGGCACGACAAGGCGGGCTGGCTCGCGATGATGCCGCCGATGGCGCTCGCGCTCGAACAATTGAACGTGCTCGAATTGCTGGGATCGGTGCATTACCGCCCGCTCGGTGATTATCGGAGCAACGCCTTCCCTTACCCGAAATGGTTCCAGGACCCGCGCGTGACCGCGGCCGAGGGGCCGCTGGCGTGGTTCCAGGCGGCGCTGACGGGCGTCGAGGCCGAGATCGTCCAGCGCAATGCCGAGCGGATGCAGCCTTATCCCTATCTGCGGCCGAGCCTCATTCCAACGAGCATCAATATCTAGGCTGCTGCAAAAACGCGAACCCCGGCAAAAGCCGGGGTTCGTTTCATTGCCGGGGTTCGGGAAGCTCAGCTGCCCTTTTTCTTCCGGTGGCTTTCGAGGTCGAGCACGGCATTCTCGCTGCCCTCGGGCAGCAGGCCGAGCCGGCGCGCGACTTCCTGATAAGCTTCGACTTCGCCGCCGAGGTCGCGGCGGAAGCGGTCCTTGTCGAGTTTTTCGTTCGTCGCCATGTCCCACAGACGGCAGCCATCGGGGCTGATCTCGTCGGCGAGGATGATGCGGCTGAAATCGCCTTCGTAGAGCCTTCCGAACTCGAGCTTGAAGTCGACAAGGCGGATGCCGACCGCGGCGAACATGCCCGACATGAAGTCGTTGATGCGGATCGCCATGTCCTGGATGTCGTGAAGCTCGTCCTGGCTGCACCAGTTGAAGCAGGCGATATGCTCCTCGGCGACGAGCGGGTCGCCGAGCGCGTCGTCCTTGTAGCAATATTCGATCAGGGTGCGCGGAAGCTGCGTCCCTTCCTCGATGCCGAGGCGCTTCGACAGCGTGCCCGCGGCGACGTTGCGCACGATCACTTCGATCGGCACGATCTCGACCTGGCGGATCAGCTGTTCGCGCATGTTGAGGCGGCGGATGAAGTGCGTCGGCACGCCGATGTTGCCGAGCAAGGTGAAGACATGCTCCGAAATCCGGTTGTTCAGTACGCCCTTGCCGTTGATCGTGCCGCGTTTCTGCGCGTTGAACGCGGTCGCATCGTCCTTGAAATACTGGATCAGCGTGCCCGGTTCGGGGCCTTCGTAAAGGATCTTGGCTTTGCCTTCGTAGATCTGGCGGCGACGGGCCATGGCGTTCAAACTTTCTGTCGGAACCAAATGAATGACCCCGGCAAAGCGACTCGTGTGCGAGCGCGGCGCCGGGGCGACGGGGCGGCCTATAGCGGCAAAGGTCGGGCACGTCATCCCCGGCGTCAAAAGCGATCCTCCCCGTCGCGAAGCGATGGGGAGGTGGCAGCGCGAAGCGCTGACGGAGGGGCCATGCGGCGCGCCATCGCCCCACCACCACTCGCTTCGCGAGCGGTCCCCCTCCCCATGCCTACGGCACAGGGAGGATCATTCTTTACGTTTACGTAAAGTGCTTGCCATCCCCACCCTCGCTTGCAACCATGATGGCAAATCAAGGAGAGAGATGGATGAGCTTCGACCAGATTCGCCTCGACCGCCATGAGGGCATCGCGCTGCTGACGCTGCACCGGCCTGACCGGATGAACGCCTTCACCACCGAGATGATGCTCGAGATCGTCGCCGCGCTCGACGAATGCGACGCCGACGATGGCGTGCGCGCGGTAATCTTCACCGGATCGGGCGACCGTGCCTATTGCGCCGGCGCCGACCTTGGTCAGGGCGCGGCGACCTTCGATTACGACAAGCGCACCGACAAGCAGGCGATCCTGCCGGGCGGCACGGCGGCGAGCCCGGTCGCCGCGGACGGCACGATCGACTGGTCGCACCCGCTGATCCGCGATTCGGGCGGGCGCGTGTCGATGCGCATCTTCGACTGCAAGAAACCCGTGCTCGGCGCGATCAACGGTGCCGCGGTCGGCATCGGCGCGACGATGACGCTGTCGATGGACGCGCGCCTCGCGAGCGACACCGCGCGCTATGGCTTCGTCTTCGCACGGCGCGGCATTGTGCCCGAGGCGGCGTCGAGCTGGTTCCTGCCGCGCCTCGTCGGCATCCAGAATGCCGTTGACTGGTGCTACTCAGGTCGCCTGATCGATGCTGCCGAAGCCCATGCGAAGGGCCTCGTGCAGTCGGTCCACGCGCCCGGCAACCTCATCGACGCCGCGATCGCGAAGGCGCGCGAACTGACCGACCACAGCGCGCCGGTGTCGGTCGCGCTGACGCGCCATATGTTGTGGCGCATGCTCGGCGCGCCGCACCCGATGAGCGCGCACCGCTGGGACAGCCGCGCGATCTTCGCACGCGGGCGCAGTGCCGATGCCGCCGAGGGCGTGTCGAGCTTCCTCGAAAAGCGCCCCGCGAACTTCACCGTCAGCGTCGCGGACGACTATCCGTGGTTCGCCGAGTTCGAGGATACGCCGCCGTACGGATGATGGCTCAGCCAGCCGCGCTGCCGCGCTTCCTGAGATAGGGCCGAAAGAACATGTAGAGGCCCGAGAATATCAGCAGGAAAAGCGGCGGCAACGGAAGGTAATAGACCCATTGGGCGGGTTCCTGTCCCGCGCCGAGCATCACGAAAATCGCGAGCACGATCGCCGAGAAGAGGATCGATACCCAGCGGTGGAACTGCCGGATCCAAAGGCTCCAGTTCATAACTCTCTCCCTGTCCGAATTATGCGTCGAGGCCCGCGACGACCTTTTCGAGATTTTCGAGGTGGATCTTCCAGCCGCCCTTGGCACCGCCGAAGGCCTGCTTCTGGTCGGGGCGGAAGCCGACCTGCTCCATGCGCAGCAGTGTCCCCGCAGGCGTCGGTTCGAGCGTGAAGGTCACGGTGCTTTCCAGCGCGTAGGCGGGATCGTCGTGCGCGTAATTCCAGCTGTAGGAAAGGCTCCGTTCCGGATCGACGTCGAGGATCTCGCAGTCGACATGGCCCCAGTCGCCGCGCAGCTGGAAGCGGTGGCCGAGGTCGAGGCCGAAGTCGTTCTTCATCAGCCATTCCGCGATCAGGTGCTGCTGTGTCAGCGCGCGCCAGAGCTTTGCAGGCGGGTGCGGGATTTCGCGCTCGACGGTCACGGTACGCACCTCGTTATCGGTCATTGATCCATCCTTTTCAGCAAATCTTCGAGATCGTCGAACCGCGCTTCCCAAAAGCGGTTCATGCGCCCGGTCCAGTCGACGAGCGGCGCGAGCGCGCGTTGCTGCGCGCTGTAATGCGTCTGGCGGCCCTCGTGCCGGTCGAGCACCAGCCCCGCCTGCTTGAGCACGCCGAGATGTTTGGAGACCGCGGGCTGCGAAATGCCGGCACCCGCGGTGAGCCCACCGACCGTCTGTTCGCCGTCGAGGCACAATCGTTCGAAGATCGCGCGCCGACTGGGATCGGCGAGCGCCTTGAACAGAAGGTCGGGGGATGATGCCATTAATCCATAACTCCTTGGCTATGGACGATCCCATAACCAACTAGTTATGAATGTGTCAACACCCTGTCAGGCGGCGTCGTATTTCCGCCTTCCGCGCGTCGCGGTCATGCTGTGCGTTGCCTTGAGCGCGGGCGTGTGGCTGCGGATCGTCTCGACATTGTGCCAGTTCGCGGTCACGCGATCGCGCGTCAGCCGTACGGTCACATAGCCGCGATCCTCGGTATTCGCCCACTGCAGTTCGGGGGACGCGTGCCGCAGCGCGGAGACGCGCGCGGCGTCCGAAATACCCGACGTATAGCCTTCATATCCGGGCGAGGTGACGCTTTGCCCCGCGATCTCGATG